>NZ_JBVVQJ010000001.1:300769-511443 GCF_055811475.1 Mesorhizobium sp. WSM4829
ATCTCCCCCCTTGCGGGGGAGATGTCCGGCAGGACAGAGGGGGGTGCGAAGGATCACTGCGGGCGAGCATATTCTTTCTGGACGGGAGCTTCCATCTGTTCGGCTTTCATCGCATCACCCACCCCAGCCTTCGCCCATGCCTCCGACCGCGGCCACGTCCTGCTTCTGCCCACCGGCTACTACGTCGCCGGCGGCGCGTTCGCGGTCGCAGCCAGTTTTCTTGTCCTGGCGCTGCTGCCCTCAGACTTTCCTGCCCGCTTCTGGCGGCGGCGCCTGCCGCTGTTCGCATTCGGCGACGGCGCGCGGGCGGTCGTCAGCTTGATATCCTTTGCCGGCTTTGTAATGCTGATTGCGGCCGGCCTGTTCGGCAGCCGTGATCCGCTCTCCAACCCGCTGCCGCTGGCGATCTGGACGCTGCTCTGGGTTGGCCTGGTTCTGCTGCAGGGGCTGTTCGGCAATCTCTGGTCATGGCTCGACCCGTGGTACGGGCCCTGGCGTGTCATTTCGCGCCTGTTCGGCAATCGCAAGGTCGTCAATCGCAAGGTCGTCAATCGCAAGACATGGCGACCGCCTGCGTGGCTCGGCTGCTGGCCGGCTTTCGTGCTGTTCTTCGCCTTCGCCTGGTTCGAGTTGATCGACCCGGCGCCCGACGACCCGGCGCGGCTCGCCTGGGCCGCCGGCCTTTATTGGCTGCTGAGTTTTGCCGCCATGCTGGTGTTCGGCTACCGCGACTGGACCCGGCGCGGTGAGTTCCTGACCGTCTTCCTCGCCATGGTTGCGCGCTTCGCCCTGCTTGAGCGCGACGAAGGCAAGCGCAATGAAGGCGGGCGCAATGAAGGCGGGCGCAAAGAAGTCGAGCGCAATGAAGGCGGTCGGCTCAGTCTGTGCTGGCCGGGCGCCAAGCTCAGCAATGCCGCGCCGCTGTCGCTCAGCGGCATTGCTTTCCTGCTGCTGGCGCTGTCGTCGGTGTCGTTCGACGGCCTGTCCAAAACCTTCTTCTGGCTCGGCCTGTTCGGCATCAATCCGCTGGAAGTCCCGGGCCGCACGGCGGTGATCGGCATCGGCAGCTTCGGGCTCGTTTTGACGTTCGTCTTGCTTGCAGCCGCGTTCATCATTGCCATTGTCCTTGGCCAGCATCTTGCCGGCAGCCCGCATTCCCTCAGTCAGGCCGCAGGGCTGCTGGTCTGGTCGATCGTGCCGATCGCGCTCGCCTATCATGTTGCGCACTATCTGACGGCGCTGCTTGTCGATGGCCAATATGCGCTGGCTGCGCTTTCCGACCCGTTCACGCTGGGCTGGAACCTGTTCGGCACCGCCGACATGCCGATCGAAGCCGGCGTCGCTGCCGGCGCCGGCTCGGCATGGTGGCTGTGGAATTTCCAGGCCGGCGTCATCATCATTGGCCACATGCTCGCCGTGCTCGTCGCGCATGGCCTCGCCTGGCGATTGCATCCGCGTCCCGCGGGTGCCGCGCTCAGCCAGTTTCCGCTCACCGTGCTGATGATCGCCTATACGGTCTTCGGCCTGTGGTTGCTTGCCACGCCTTCGGTCGGGTGAGACAAAACCCGGCTTCGATGACGTCGATCAGTCCCCGGGGGAAAGCTCGCTTGCCACGTCAGGGCTTTGATGATTTAGTTTGTACACATGCAATTTCGGCGCTCTCACCAGGAGTGGCCCGTCTCGCTACAGCCATTGGTCAAACTCAAAAACAAGGGGAACTGCCGTGACTGACAAGAATGGGTTTTTCGATCTCTCCAAAACCGGTCTCACCCGCCGCACCGCGCTCAAGGGGTTGGCCGCGGGCGCCGGCCTTGCCGTCGCGCCTGGGTTCGTGCGCTACAGCCAGGCGCAAAGCTCGGCGCCGATAAAGATCGGCTTCCAGTGCCACCGCACCGGCATCGGCGCCGCCTACGGCCGCTGGTACGAGCGGACCACCGCAGCCGCGGTCAAGGCGATCAACGAAGCCGGCGGCATCAACGGCCGGCCGGTCGAGGTGATCATCGAGGATGACGGCACCGATCCCGGCCGCGGCGCCGAAGTGGTCGGTAAGTTCGCCACCCAGCACAAGACCGACATCGTCTACGGCACGCTGTTTTCGCATGTCGTCATCGGCTCGGCGCCCGCCGCCGGTGAGGCCAAGATGCCCTATTTTGTCGTCAGCGAAGGCCACCACGTCGCCTCGACCAAGCTCAACCGCTACGTCTTCCAGCCCGGCATCACCGACGTGAAGAGCCAGATCCAGGCGATGGCGCCGTGGATCGCGGCGAATGCCGGCAAGAAGGTGACGCAGATTTTCCCCGATTTCGCCTTCGGCTACGACCATCGCGACTACCTGCCGCCGGCGCTGAAGGCGCAGGGCGCCGAGGTCATCGCCCAGATCGCCATCCCGCCGACGGAATCGTCCTTCACCAAATATTTTCCGCAGATCCCGGCCGAGACCGAGGTGATCTACCACGTCATGGTCGGCCCTGCGGTGCTTACCTTCGTCAAGGAACTCGGCGAGTTCTACGGCTCCAGCCGGCCGCAGCTGTTCGGCTTCATCGATTCGCTCGAAGCCACCGACATCAACAGCCCCGGCCTCGAATTCCTCGACGGCAGCCATTTCTGGGAAGGCTCGCCGCGCTACGCGCAGCCAGATGATTCCGCCGCGCAGAAGGCCTATCGCGCCGCCGTCGGCATCGACGACAATGGCGCTGCCGTCGGCGATCCGAAGGACGTCTCCACCGCCGCGCACATGTTCGGCTGCTGGGAAACGCTCTATGTCGTCAAGAAGGTGATGGAGGATGCCGGCTACAAGGGCCCGGAAGACCGTGCCAAGCTGGTCGAGGCGACCGAGGCCTTGACCGAGTTCGCCGAGGGCCCCGAGCATCCGCAAGGGCCGAAGACCTTCAACGGCAAGATCCACCAGTGTTTTGGCATCCAGAACATCTCAAAGGTCGAAGGCGGCCGGCTGAACGTCGTCCACAAGACCAAGATCGAGGACGGCCTCTACGAGCCGGAAGGGGATTACACGACGCAGCCGCTGTGAACTTGGCTTTGTCGGTAAGCGTGGGAGCCGAGGTACCCCCCTCTGTCCTACCGGACATCTCCCCCTCAAGGGGGGAGATTTGCTGGCATCACCGCTTTCGCCAATCGCCAAGGTTGGTAGATGGCCGCCTTCGCAGCAACTGCCAATCTCCCCCCTTGAGGGGGAGATGGCCGGCAGGCCAGAGGGGGGTGCTTCGCGCATCCGCTGGTGCTTGACCGATGCACTTCGGACCTCATCTTCTTCTCGCCGCCCTCGAAGGCCTCGTCACCTCCGCCGTGCTGGCGCTGACGGCGCTTGGCCTGTCGCTGGTGTTCGGCGTCATGCGCGTCGTCAATGTCGCCCATGGCGAGTTCTTCATGCTCGGCGCGGTGCTTGCCTGGGCGATCTCCACGGCGATATCAGGCCATCCGGCGCTCGGCTTCCTCGCAGCCCTGGTGCTGGCGCCGCTGATCGTTGGCCTGATCGCGCTGGTCTCCGAACGGCTGGTGCTGCGCCGGCTGAATTACAATCCGGAAGCCACCATCGTCGCCACCATCGGCATGCTCTACATCATCCAGCAACTGGCGCTGACCTTTTATGGTCCGGAGGCACGGCCAGTGGAGCCGCCCTTCAGCTACCGCATCCTTTTGCCGTGGTTCGGCTACTCCGGCTACAAGCTGTCGATCATCGCCGCATCCGCGCTTCTGCTGGTGGCGACCTGGTTCGTGCTGACACGTACGAGAATCGGCCTCGTCATGCGCGCCACGCAATATGACAGCGAAACGGCGCAGGCCTTTGGCATTCCGGTCGACCGCGTCTATGCCGGCGTTTTCGCGCTCGGCGCCATGCTTGCGGCGGTGGCCGCGGTGCTGATCGTGCCGATCAGCCAGGCGCATTACCTGATGGGACAGGACCCGCTGCTGCTGTCCTTCATCGTCGTCATCATCGGCGGCCTCGGCTCGCTGCGCGGAACCGTGGTCGCCGCCGTGCTCATCGGCCTGTCGGACGGCATCATCTCGGTGTTCTTCTCGCCGACGCTGGCCAAGATCATCGCCACGCTGCTGGTGGCCATGGTGCTGGTGTTCCGGCCGCAAGGCCTGTTCGGGACGGCATCGCGATGAAGGAGGCTTCACCGTCAAAGGCCTATGCGTTGCATCTGGGCGTCATCGTCCTGCTGTTCGCCCTAAGCTTCGTCCTGCCGGAATATCACCACGGGCTGCTCGCCCGCATCATGGTGCTGGCGGTTTTCGCCATGGGCTACAACCTGCTGTTCGGCTATGTCGGGTTGCTCAGCCTCGGCCACGCCATGTTCTTTTCGGCGGGGCTCTATGGCGCAGGCCTTGCCGTCATCCACCTCGGCTGGAGCGTGCCGGCCGCCTTCGCCGCCGGCCTTGCCTGCGGCGCGCTTCTCGCGCTGGTGATCGGGGTGCTGGCGCTGCGCACTTCCGGCGTCGCCTTCATGATCGTCACCATGATGTTCGCGCAGGTGTTCTATCTGATAATCCTCTATCTCGCGGCCTGGACCGGCGGCGATCAGGGCCTGGTGGTGCCGCAGTCGGCGCGTGTGCTTGTTTTGGGCGACACCTCGCTCGGCCTCACCAATCCGACCGTGCGCTACATGAGCGCGCTGATCCTGTTCTCGATCGTGCTGCTGGTGACGCTCGGCATCGTCCGCTCCAGGTATGGCCGTGTGCTGGTCGCCATCCGCGAAAACGAGGAGCGGACCAAAATGCTTGGCTACGACATTTTTTCCAACAAGCTTGCCGCGGTCGTCGTCTCCGGCACCATCTGCGCGGCATCGGGCGCCGCCTACGCGCTGCTGTTCGGTTATGTCGGCTCGACCTTCGCCTCGGTGCAATATTCCATCCTGCCGTTGCTCTGGGTGCTGCTCGGCGGTGCTGCGACCACGCTCGGTCCGCTGATCGGCACTCTGTTCATGTACTATGTCGTCGACGTCACCAGCGGCTACACCTCGGCCTATCTGCTGATCGTCGGCATCGCCCTCATCGCGCTGGTGCTGTTCTTTCCCAGGGGCATTCTCGGCACCATCCGTCAGCGCTGGCTCGGATGGCTGCCATGATGCCGCTGCTGACGACCAAAGGCCTGTCCCGCAATTTCGGCGGCCTGCGCGCTGTCGATGGTGTCGATTTCGCCGTCATGCCGGGCGAGATCCGCGCCGTCATCGGCCCCAATGGCGCCGGCAAGACCACCTTCGTCAGCCTGATCAGCGGCCGCATCCAGCCGTCATCGGGCATGATCGTCTTCGACGGCGCCGACATTACCAACCTGCCGGCCTACGCCAGGGTCCGCCTTGGCATCGCCTACACCTTCCAGATCACCAGCGTCTTCGCCAACCTCACCGCCTACGACAATGTCGCGCTGCCGGTGCAGCGCACGCTGACCGACGGCCGCTCGAAAGGTGCTGTCCATGCCGGCGTCATGGCGGCGCTGGAGCGCACCGGCCTTGCCGACCGCGCCCATATGCCGGCCGGGCAATTGTCCTATGGCCATCAGCGCCTGCTCGAAGTGGCGATGGGGCTGGCGCTGAAACCGCGCCTGCTGATCCTCGACGAGCCGACGCAGGGGCTGGCCGACAGCGAGATCGACAATTTCATCGGGCTGGTGCGCGAGATCGCCAAAAGCGCCACCGTGCTGCTGATCGAGCACAACATGCCGGTGGTCATGCAGCTTGCCGACCGCATCACCGTCTTCAACGCCGGCAAGATCCTGGCCGAAGGCACTCCCGAGCAGGTCCGCGCCAATACGCAAGTGCAGGACGCCTATTTGGGGACGACCCCATGACGCAACCACGGGCTGAAGCACTGACCATCTCCGGGCTCGACTGCTTCTACGGCGAGGTCCAGGTGCTCTACGGCCTTGACCTCGTGCTGAACAAGGGCGAGGTGCTTTGCCTGTTCGGCCGCAACGGCGCCGGCAAGACGACGACGCTGAAGGCGATCATGGGCCTCGTTCCTTCACGCGCCGGCTCGATCAGGCTCGACGGCACGGAGTTGACCGGCTTGCCGGCGCACGACGTGCCGAAGGCCGGCGTCGCCTATGTGCCGCAGGGCCGGCGGCTGTTCGCCGAGATGACGGTGGCCGAAAACATCGAGATCGGCCTGATGGCCCGCGGCAAGGGCAAGGCGACGCGCGAAAACGTGCTCGACCTCTTCCCGCTGCTGCGCCAGCGGCTGAGACAACGCTCCGGCACGCTGTCGGGCGGCGAGCAGCAGATGCTGGCCATGGCTCGGGCCCTGTGTCTCGAGCCGCAGGTGCTTCTGCTCGACGAGCCGACCGAAGGGCTGATGCCGTCGATGATCGCAAAAATTCGCGAGACGGTAGCGAAGCTGCGCGACCTTGGCGTCTCGACGATCCTGGTCGAGCAGCGCGTCGATGCCGTGCTGTCCGTCGCCGACCGGGTCTCGTTCATCGAAAACGGCCGCAACCGCGAGACCGTCGATGTCGAGGAGCTCCGCGCCGATCCATCGGCGGTCCGCCGCTATGTCGGCGTCGGCTGATCAGCGAAAGAACAGGAAACCCGCGATCAAAAAAATCGGGATCAGCACCGCGCCCGACCATGCCATGTAGCCGAAGAAGCCCGGCATTTTTACGCCGCGATGCCTGGCAATGGCGTAAACCATGAAATTTGGCGCATTGCCGATATAGGTGTTGGCGCCCATGAACACCGCGCCGGCCGAGATCGCCGCCAGCGTCGAGGCGAAGGTGGTCATCAGATGCTGCGGATCGCCGCCGGCGAGCTCAAAGAACACCAGATAGGTCGGCGCATTGTCGAGGAAGGAAGACAGCGCTCCGGTCATCCAGAAATAGGCCAGGTCGTTGGGCTCGCCCGTCGGCGAACTGACCAGCGAGACCAGCGGCGCCAGCGCGCCGTCGGCACCGGCCCTGAGAATGGCGATGACCGGAACGATGCAGATGAAGATGCCGGCGAACAGTTTTGCCACCTCTGATATCGGCTCCCAGTGGAAGTTGTTCGCCCGCCTGTGGCTCTTGTTTGAGACAGCGAGCGAAAGCAAGGCGAGGGCCAGGATGATGGCGTCGCGCACCAGGTTCTGCAATTCAAGGCTCACGCCCTGGACGGAGAACGCCACGCCCGGCTTCCAGGTCGCGGAAAGCAGGATCGCGCCGATCACCCCGGCCAGCAGCGGGAGGTTGGCCAGGCCTCGGATGCGCACCTTGGTGTCCGGTGTTGGATCCTTGATTTTCGGTGCGCCGGCCTCGCGGTGATGCAGGATGATGTCCATGGCCAGGAAGACGGCCAGCACCAGGCCGCCGACGAACAATGTCTCCTGATAGAGATTGGCAGCGGTCCAGAAGAAATCGACGCCGCGCAGGAAGCCGACGAACAGCGGCGGATCGCCGAGCGGCGTCAGCGAGCCGCCGATGTTGGACACCAGGAAAATGAAGAAGATGACGACATGGGCGTTGAACGGCCGGTTGTCGTTGGCGCGCAGGATCGGCCTGATCAGGATCATCGAGGCGCCGGTCGTGCCGATGACCGAGGCGAGCATCGCCCCGATCAGCAGCAGTCCGGAATTCACCAGCGGCGTGCCGTGGATGTTGCCGGCGACGAGGATGCCGCCCGAAATGGTGAACAGCGCAAACAGAAGAATGATGAACGACATGTATTCTGTGAGCAGCGCATGCAGCACCGCCTCTGCTGCCGAAGCCATGCCGAACGCCAGCGCCAGCGGCACGACCGCAAGCGCCGCCCAGAACAAGGTGATCTTGCCGTAGTGATGCTCCCAGACATGGTGGAAGAGCAATGGCCCGGTGGCGATCGACAGAAGCAGGCCGGCAAAGGGCAGCGCCCACCACAGCGACATTGTTTCGCCGGGCAGTTCGTGGGCCTCGGCTGCAAGCACTGTTCCCGGAAACAGGGTTGCGACTGCCACCACAGCGCCCGCCGTCAAAGCCGCCGCAAACCGCATAATGCCCCCTCTGGAATTGTGTCGAATGCGATTGGTGATGTTCAAGCCAGCGTCACGCCGGCATCGCGCATTCGGTTCAGCATCGTCTCGAGTGAGCCATTGAGATCGATGCCGCGGCAGGCGTCGAGCCGCACTGTCGTGTGAAAGCCGTGCTTGACCGCGTCGAGCGCCGAGAAGGCGACGCAATAATCGGTCGCCAAGCCGACCAGGGTCAGCGTGTCGATGCCGCGCTCCTTGAGATAGCCGGCAAGGCCGGTCGGCGTCGCATGGTCGTTCTCGAAGAAAGCCGAATAGCTGTCGATCTCCGGGCGGAAACCCTTGCGGATCACCAGTTCGGCCCTGGTCCAGGCAAGGCCCGAATGGAAATCCGAACCCAGGCTGCCCTGGATGCAGTGGTCGGGCCACAGCGTCTGCGGGCCGTAGGGCATCTCGATCGTTTCGAACGGCTGCTTGCCGGGATGATTGGAGGCAAAACTCGAATGTCCGGCGGGATGCCAGTCCTGCGTCAGCACGACATGTTCGGTCCGGCGGATCAGGTCGTTGACCAGCGGCACGATCTCGTCGCCGCCGGCCACCGCCAGCGCGCCGCCCGGACAGAAATCGTTCTGCAGGTCGATGATGACAAGCGCTTCGTCGGCCATGGAGCCTCCCTCTTGTTTGTCCCGGAGGCATGAAGTCTGCCGAAACGTGGAATCCGGTGTTCGAACCCGCCGAAAATGCCGCTGACGCAACGGATGCAGAAACTTGACCAGATGGCCGGCTGCGTCAACTCCAACAGCATAACAAATGCGTGCCGTCGCGCCGATGCGGATAGCGGCTCGAAACTCTGGCTTTGACAATTCCTGCCGGCTTGATATCATTTGCATACGAATGAATTTGACCGGCCCGAATGCCGGCAAGTTCCGTCGGCAACCCTTTTTTGGGAAGGCCCATTTTGGGAAGGCAAGCGTGATCCGTTACGCGAAACCCACCACCATAGACGAGGCGCTCGCTTTGCTTGGCGAGGCTTCGTGGCGCATCCTTGCCGGCGGCACCGATTTTTACCCGGCACAAGGAGCCAAGCCTTTCCGCGACAATGTCCTCGACATCAACGGCCTGGCGACGCTGCGCGGTATTGCTGAGACCGACAGCCATTGGCTCATCGGCGCGCGCACGACCTGGACCGATCTTGTCCGTCATCCGCTGCCGGCGGCCTTCGACGCGCTGAAGCAGGCGGCGCGGGAAGTCGGCTCCGTCCAGATCCAGAACGTCGCCTCCATCGCGGGCAATCTCTGCAACGCCTCCCCGGCGGCCGACGGCGTGCCGGCGCTGCTCGTCCTCGACGCCGAGGTCGAACTGCGCGCGGTGGCGATGGTCCGCCATCTGCCGCTGGATAAATTCATCCTGGGGAACCGCCGCACGGAACTGCAGCCGGGCGAAATGGTCACCGCCATCCGCGTGCCGAAAGAAGCGGCCACCGGCACGTCGGTTTTCGAAAAGCTCGGCGCGCGCCGCTATCTCGTCATTTCGATAGCCATGGCGGCGGCTCGCTTGACCATTGAGGATGGCATCGTCGCCAACGCCGCCGTCGCCGTCGGCTCCTGTTCGGCGGTCGCCAGCCGTCTTGCAAGTGTCGAAGCAGCTTTGCGCGGCGTCCCGGTCAACGACGCTCTCGTCGCTGCGATCCAGTCCGCACCGATGGACGAGCTTTCGCCGATCGACGACGTGCGCGGCAGCGCCGAATACCGGCTGGACGCCGCGCGCGAGATTGTCGCCCGCGCCGTTCTCGGTGCCGCGGGTCACGCGTCGGTCGAGAAGGTAGCGGCGGCATGAGCCAAGCTCAACCTGGCATGACCAAAACTCAGCCTGGCATGAGCGGAGCTCAGCCTGGCATGAGCATGGAGCGCGCCGACATCGCCTTCGAGGTCAACGGCGCCGCCGTCTCTGTCTGCGTGCCGCCGGTTCGCCGTCTCTCTTCGGTGCTGCGTGACGAATTGCGGCTGACCGGCACCAAGGTCGGCTGCGACGCCGGCGACTGCGGCGCCTGCACGGTGCTTGTCGACGGCGAACCTGTCTGCGCCTGCCTGATGTCTGCGGCTTCTGCCGCTGGCACCGTGGTGACCACGGTCGAGGGTCTCGCCAACGGCAGATTGTCGGCGCTGCAGGCCTCGTTCCTCGACCATGGCGCGGCGCAATGCGGCATCTGCACACCCGGCCTGCTCATCGCGGCGACAGCGCTTCTGGACAGCAACCCCAATCCAACCGAGGCCGAAACCCTGGATGCCCTGGGCGGCGTCCTCTGCCGCTGCACCGGCTATCGCAAGATCATAGCTGCGGTGATGGATGCGGGACGGTTCGCGAGCGAATTTTTGACCGACGGCGCTGCCCCTCATCCGCCTGCCGGCACCTTCTCCCCGTTTAATGACGGGGAGAAAGGACAAGTTTCTGCGCTGGCGACCCCTTCTCTCGATCTTGACCGCAGAATGCCAATCTCAGGCCACGCCGTCGGCTCCTCTCCAATTCGCCTCGACGGCCTGCCGAAAGTCACCGGCGGCGAAAAATTCGGCGGCGATTCCTTCCCGGCCGAAGCGCTGGCGGTGCTGGTGGTTCGCTCGCCGCATCATCACGCCCGCTTCGCCTTCGGCGATCTCGACGCCTGGGTGAAAGTCCATCCCGGCATCGTCGGCGTCTTCACCGCTGCCGACATTCCGGGAAGGAACTGCTTCGGCGTCATCGCGCCTTTTGCCGACCAGCCGGCGCTGGCCGAAATTTTTTCGCGCTTTCGCGGCGAGGCGGTGGCGCTGGTTGCCGGCGAGCGCGAGGCCATCCTCGATCTCGACCTTGCGGATTTTCCTGTTCGATGGACCGAGTTGCCGCATGTCCTGCAGCCTTGCGAGGCGCAGGCCGGCGGCGTGCGGCTGATCCACGAGAACCGGCCGGCAAACCTGCTCACATCAGGCTTTGTCGAGCGCGGTGACCCCGACGCCGCCCTTGCCGGCGCTACGTTCACTGTTTCCGGCGCCATCGACACGTCCTATGTCGAACACGCCTATATCGAGCCCGAGGCCGGCTATGCCTACATGGACGGCGACACGCTGGTCGTCGTCGCCTGCACGCAGGCGCCCTATATGGACCGCGACGACGTCGCAAAAGTGCTTGGCCTTGCCGTCGACAAGGTGCGGATCGTGCCGACCGCCACCGGCGGCGGCTTCGGCTCCAAGCTTGACGTTTCGTTACAGCCGCTGATCGGTCTGGTCGCGATGAAGACCGGGCGGCCGGCAGCGCTCGCCTATACCCGTCATGAATCGATGATCTCGACCACCAAGCGTCATCCCGCCGAGATGACGGCGATGATCGGCGCCGATGCCGATGGTCGCGTCACCGGCATGGTCTTCGCAGGCGATTTCAACACCGGCGCCTATGCGAGTTGGGGACCGACCGTCGCCAACCGCGTGCCGGTGCATGCCTCCGGTCCCTATGCGACGCCGAATTATCGGGCCGAAGGCCGCGCCATCCACACGAATGGCCCAATCTCCGGTGCCTTCCGCGGTTTCGGCGTGCCGCAGGCGACGATCATGCAGGAGACGCTCTATGACGAACTTGCCGCAAAGCTTGGGCTGGATCGGCTCGATTTTCGTGTGAAAAACTGCCTTCGGAACGGCTCCGAAACGGTTACCGGCCAGAGGCTGCAATCGGGCGTCGGCATCGCCGACTGCCTCGAAGCGCTGCGGCCGCATTGGATGCGTGCGCTTGTCGATGCCGATGCGTTCAACAGTGCCAATGACAGCAGGAAACGCGGCGTCGGTGTCGCCTCCTGCTGGTACGGCTGCGGCAACACCTCGCTGCCCAATCCGTCGACCATCAGGGTCGGCATCTCGGCTGAAGGCGATGTCGTCCTGCATCAGGGCGCGGTCGATATCGGGCAAGGTTCGAACACGGTCATTGCGCAGATCTGTGCCGACGCGGTCGGCCTGCCGCTCGAAAAATTCCGCTTGAAAAGCGCCGACACGGCGATCACGCCGGACGCCGGTAAGACGTCGGCCTCGCGCCAGACCTTCGTGACCGGCAAGGCCGCCGAAAAAGCCGGTCGCGCCTTGCGCGAGACGATGCTGCGCTTCGCCAATGTGTCGGAAAAAGCGGCGATCGCGCTCGATGGCGCAAGCCTGGTCATCCGCGAGGGCGAAGCGACACGGCATATCGATTTGTCCACGCTGAAGGCCGATGCCGACGGCTTGGTCTTTCGCGCTGAGGAAAGCTATGACCCGCCGACCCTGCCGCTCGACGCCAGGGGCCAGGGCAAGCCTTACGCCGTCTATGGCTACGGCGCGCAGATCGCCGAACTGGAGGTCGACCTCAAGCTCGGCACGGTCAAGCTGATCAAGATCACCGCCGCGCATGATGTCGGCAAGGCGATCAATCCGCTGCTCGCCGAAGGCCAGATCGAGGGCGGCATCGCGCAAGGCATCGGCATGGCGCTGATGGAGGAATACATCCCGGGCCGCACCGAGAATCTGCACGACTACCTGATCCCGACGATCGGCGACGTGCCGCCGATCGAGACCATCCTGATCGAAGTTCCGGATCCGGAAGGACCCTTTGGCGCCAAGGGCCTGGGCGAGCATGTGCTGATCCCGACGGCACCGGCGATCCTCAATGCCATCCGCCATGCCACGGGTGTCCTGGTCAGCAAAATTCCGGCGACGCCGAGCCGTATCCGCGCCGCGATACGCGACAAGGAGGCACGCCGATGAGCGAGCTTGCCGAACGCTTCGAGACGCATGATCCCGGCGAGAAGCAGGTGGCGGAAAAGATCCGCTGCGATGCCTGCCCGGTCATGTGCTACATAGCAGACGGCCGCACCGGCGCCTGCGACCGCTACGGCAATGTCGGCGGCAGGATCGTGCGGATGGATCCGCTGACCATCCTCGACCACGCGACCGAGGCCGGCGGCGCGGTCGTGCCGTTTGTCGCCGAGGGCGAAGAATGGGACGGCGAGCTGGTCAACACCGGCCGCCGCTTCGTCACCGCGATCGGCGCCGGCACCACCTATCCCGACTACAAGCCGGCGCCTTTCATCGTCAGCCAGGAGGTCGAAAGCGTCGATCTCGTCACCGTCGTCACCGAGGGCATCTTCTCCTACTGCGGCGTCAAGGTGAAGATCGACACCGACCGTCATATCGGCCCCGAAACGGCGACGGTCCGCGCGGCGGGCGAGGCGATCGGCCATGTCACGACAGGCGAATATGGCTCGCAGATGCTGTCGCTGGGCGGCGTGCATCATCTGACCGGCGGCTCGAAAGCCGAAGGTCGTGCCACCTGCGATGCGCTGCTCAATCTGTGCAGCCGCAAGCCTGTCGAGCTCACCGTCGACGGCGGCGCTGTGGTCATCGTCGAAGCCGGCAAGCCGCCGGTCATCGACGGCAAGCTCGAGCAGCGGATGCGCGTCGGCTGCGGCTCTGCCACCATCGGCATGTTCGCCACCCAGTGGCGCGGCCTGGTCGACGAGGTGGTGGTGGTCGACGACCACATCACCGGCGTCGTTTCCGAGCATCAGGCAGGCAAGGTGCTCGGCTGGCAGGATACCGGCATAAAAATCATCGGCCGCCGTTCGACGCCGGGCCGTTATTTCAAGGTGTCGGAGCCCGGCCTCGGCTGGGGCGGCACCAGCATTTCCGACCCGCTGTCGATCCTTGGTGAGTGGAATGCGAAGAAGGGCGCACATCCCGGCCTGTCGCTGCTGATGGTCTCGACCACCGGCGAGCAGTTCGCCTATTACGAGCTCGACGACGCATTGAAGCCGGTGCAGAAACCGTTCCCCGAGAGGCTGCAGAAATCCGTCGGCCTGATCGAGGACAATTGCGAGCCGGCGCTGTGCACCGTGCTGTTCGTCGGCGGCGCCGGCGGCTCGCTGCGCGCCGGCGTCACAGAGAACCCGGTCAATCTGACCCGCTCGGTGCAGGGCCTGACGACGTATGTGACGGTCGGCGGCGCGCCGGTCTATGTCTGGCCGGGCGGCGGCATCACGCTGATGGTCGACGTCACCCGCGTGCCGGAAGGCGCCTTCGGCTATGTGCCGACGCCGGCGCTGGTGGCGCCGATCGAGTTCACCCTGCGCCGCGACGATTATATCAGGCTCGGCGGCTACGAAGCCGAGATCCGCAGCGTTGACGACATTCTCGCCAAAGGCGGCGAGTATCTCAACCCGCGCCGCGGCACGGGCGCGCCGGCCAGCAATCCATGGCCGCCGCTGGCGCAGTTGCGGCGCGCAGCGGCAGACGGGGCAAAGTAATGATGAACGGCCCGCAGGCGCATTGGCTTGAGGACGGCAGGCGGCTGCATCTCAATCATGGCCCGATCGACCTGATCGTCGAGGCATTTGGCGATGGGGACGAACGCCGCGCCGCCTATGGCCAGGCGGTGGCGCGGTTTCAAACAATCCTGCAGGAGCTCGTCGACGAACTGCCGGAACTGCGCCGCCCGGCCTCGTCGCGACCACGTGCTTTCGCTGGCCCGACGGCGCGACGCATGGAAGCGGCGGTTGTTCCGCTGGCGAAACAATTCATCACGCCGATGGCTGCGGTCGCCGGTTCGGTAGCCGACGAAATGCTTGGCGCGCTGCTGGCCGGTCGCCGGCTCGATCGCGCCTACGTCAACAATGGCGGCGACAGCGCGATCCATCTCGGCAATGGCCGGTCCATGACGCTTGCCATTGCCGGGACAGGTCATGGACTGGCGGACCGGATCACGATCCGCGCCGAAGACGGGATCCGCGGCATCGCGACCAGCGGCTGGCGCGGCCGTTCCTTTTCGCTCGGCATCGCCGACGCTGTTACCGTACTGGCGCGGACCGGTGCTGAAGCCGATGCCGCCGCGACCCTGATCGCCAACGCCGTCGACCTGCCCGGTCATGGCGCCATCGAGCGCATGCCGGCGCGCGATCTGGCGCCCGACAGCGACCTTGGCGATCGCCTGGTCACCCAGGCGGTCGGCGCGCTCTCATCAGGCGAAATCGCCGTCGCGCTGGACCACGGCCTCGCCGTGGCCGAAGATTTTCGGCGACATGGCCTGATTGCCGCTTCAGTCTTGTTCCTTGCCGGTCAGGCACGGATCGCCGGCCCCATGGCGCTCGTTGCGCCCAACGAGAAATCAAGGAAGGAAATTGCCAATGCCTGAGTTTGCGATCCGCAAGATTGCGGTGCTGACCGAGGAGATATTTCATGAGGGCGGGCCGGTGGCGAAGGTGCCGCGCCGCCGCGCCGCCGCCATGGCGGTGGTCAACAACCCATTCGCCGGCCGCTACGTGGAAGACCTGCAGAGCGCCATGGACGATCTGAAGCCGCTCGGGCTGCTGCTCTCCGACAAGCTGATCGCCGCATTGGGCGGCGACTTGAAACAGATCGACGGCTACGGCAAGGGCGCCATCGTCGGTATCGCTGGCGAACTGGAGCATGGCGCGCTGTGGCATGTGCCTGGCGGCTATGCCATGCGCGAGCGGCTCGGTGACGCCAAGGCGATCGTGCCGTCGGCAAAGAAGGTCGGCGCCTTCGGCGCGCGGCTCGACGTGCCGCTCGGCCATATCAACGCCGCCTATGTGCGTAGTCATTTCGATGCCATGGAGGTCGGCATCAGCGACGGGCCTCGTCCCGACGAGATCCTGTTCTGCCTCGCCATGACCTGCGGCCCGCGCGTGCACGACCGCATGGGCGGTCTCGCGGCAAAGGACATCAAGGCATGGGACGGACTGCGGTGAGCGCCGAAGACGTCAAGCTCAAGCTGGTCGAGGCAGAGGAGCCTGACGAGAACGATTACCGCTTGCAGGAGCAGGTCGGGTTCATCCTGCGCAAGGCGCACCAGCGCCATGTCTCGATCTTCGCCGCGCACATCGCCGACCTGACGCCGCCGCAATTCGCCGCGCTGGCCAAGTTGCACGATGTCGGCGAGACCTCGCAGAACCAGCTTGGCAGCCTGATCGCCATGGATGCGGCGACGGTAAAAGGTGTCATCGACCGGCTCAAGGCGCGCGGCCTGGTCGAGCTTTCCAAGCATGAGGTCGACAAAAGGCGCCTGCTGGTCAATCTGACCGCGGAAGGCCGCAAGGCCGTCGAGCGGCTGATCCCGATCGCCCGCGAGATCACCGAGGAAACGCTGGCGCCGCTTTCATCCAAGGAGACGGCGATTTTCATGAGGCTTTTGGCCAAGCTGGCGTGAGCGCGGCCTTGGTCAAAAAGGGTGCCGGCCCTGCGGCAGTCACCTTCTCCCCGTCACTATACGGGGAGAAGGTGCCGGCAGGCGGATGAGGGGCAGCGCCATGCCGCGTCCCTCAAGCGCCCTCACCGGCGACACGCCTCAGAGCCCGTGCTCCTTCAGGATTTGGGCGGCATTTTCCTTGGTGATCTTCTGCGTCGGCAGCGTGATGGTCTTTTCGACCTTCTCGCCGTTCAGGAACTTGATCGCCTGCCGCAGCCCTTCGGCGCCCGGCGTCACATAGGTGAACGTCGCCGTCAGCTCGCCATTGGCAACAAGCTGCACGCCTTCATTGGGCAGGCCGTCGATGCCGATGAACTTGATGTCCTTCTCGCGCCCGACATCCTTGGCGGCAAGATAGGCGCCGTAGGCCATCGGATCGTTGTGACCATAGACGAGGTCGATCTTCTCGTTGTTGCGCAGTGCCGTGGCCATGATGTTGTAGGCCTGGTCCTGCTTCCAGTCGCCCGACTGTTGGTCGAGCAAATATTTTATGCCCGGCTCCTTGTCGGTGAATTCATGGAAGCCGTCATGGCGGTCATGTGCCGGCTGGGTGCCCATGCCGCCCCAGATCTCGACGACATTGCCTGATGCCTTGCCCTTGCCGCCGAGCAATTCGACGGCGTATTCACCGGCAGCCCGGCCGATCAGCTTGTTGTCGCCGCCGACGAACTGCGTGTAGTCCTTGGTCTCGACATTGCGGTCGAGGACGAAGACCGGGATCTTGGCGTCGATCGCCTGCTGCACGACACCGGTCAACCCGGCGGATTCCTTCGGTGACACCAGCAGCGCATCGACTTCCTGGCGGATCAGGTTCTCGACATCGGCGACCTGCTTTTCCGTCTTGTCCTCGCCGTCGGTGACGATCAGCTCGACTTCCGGATGCTTGGCGGCTTCGGCCAGGATGTCCTTGTTGAACTGGGCGCGCCACGGCTCGATGGTCGTCACTTGCGAGAAGCCGATCTTCCACTTCTTGTCCTGCGCGTAGGCGTTGCCGCTGGTCAGAAGGGCGGTCGTGGTCAGCAGCGCCGCGGCGACAGCGGCAAGCTTCAGCAATTCACGTCGTTTCATTTCTTGTTTCCTCCAAGATTTAGAGACGGGGTCTCTTTTGACGGCCGCTTTGCTGCGGTCGTTTCCTTGTGCGCCGTTTTTCCACCAGGCAGGCGCAGATAGTAGAGAAGATCAAAGGCATTGCGCTCCTGCACGAGCACGGTGCCGATGATGATCATCCCCTTCAGCACGAGCTGAAGGTTCGAATTGATGTTGTGCAATTGCAGGATGTTCGAGAGCAGCCCGAAGATCAGCACGCCGCAGAATGTGCCGATCAGGCTGCCGCGTCCGCCCATCAGGCTGGTGCCGCCGATGACCACGGCGGCGATGGCATCGAGCTCCAGCCCGGCGCCGGCATCCGGCTTGCCTTGCCTGTATTGCGCGACATAGAGCACTGCCGCCACGCCGGCCAGCAGCCCGGACACGGCGTAGGTGGCGATCTTGACGCGGCCGGCGGCAATGCCGGACAGCCGCGCCGCCTCTTCGTTGCCGCCGATGGCGTAGACATAGCGGCCGAACGGGGTGAAGCGCAGCACTGCGCCGTAGATCAGGATCGCTCCGAGGAAGAACAGGCCCGGCATCGGGATCACGCCGAACACCAGCGAGCGTAGCATCTCGAAATCGGCGGTGGCGTTCGACCCGGTGTAGACCGGCAGCACCGCATTGTTCTGGCCGGCGGTCAGCCGGGCGATGCCGAGCGCCGTCACCATCATCGCCAGTGTGACGATGAAAGGCTGCAGCCGCCCGGCGACGATGATGAAGCCGTTGAGCGCGCCGAACAGCAAGCCGACGCAAGGCGCCACCAGCAACACGCCGACCACGCCGAATTTCGAGCCGACCTGCGGCAGCAGGAACCACAGCACGAGACTGCAGAGGATCACCCCGACAATGCCGGGCGTGACCAGCCCACGAACGCTATCCAGCCTGATGGCGTGGGTGGCCTGCGGGCCGGCGCGCGATTTTTCGATGTTCAGGAAGATGAAGCGGGTGACCAGGATACCGAGGCAAAGGGCGACCACGGCAACTGTCGGCACCCCCAGCACCACCGCCGGCGTGACGCCCGGAACCGTCAGCAGCATGGCGCAGACCACGGTGCAGATCGCCATCAGCGAGCCGACGGAAAGATCGATGCCGCCGGTGATGATCACCGCCGTCATGCCGGTGGCGATCAGGCCGGTGGTCGACACCTGACGCAGCACATCGAGCAGATTGCCGTAGGACAGGAAGATGTTGTTGCCCTTGGAGCTGATCGGCGAGCCCAGCACGCCGATCAGGAAGATGGCGATCAGGCCCCAATAGAGCTTCGTCCGGGACAGGATGTTCAAGATGCTCATGCTGCGGGTCTCGTCATGGTCCGGCGCGGCGCCGCGAGCCGCATGATGGCCTCCTCGCTGGCTTGCGCGCGCGACAGGATCCCCGTCTGGCGACCATCGGCCATGACCAGGATGCGATCGGAAAGAAGCAGCAGCTCCGGCAATTCCGAGCTGATGACGGCGATGGCGAGCCCGTCTCGCGCCAGCTTGAAGATCAGGTCGTAGATCTCCCGCTTGGCGCCGACATCGATGCCGCGTGTCGGCTCGTCCAGCAGCAGCACCCGCGGCCGCGTCGCCAGCCACTTGCCGATGACGACCTTCTGCTGGTTGCCGCCGGACAGGGTGCCGGCCGGCTGCTCGATGGTCCCGCAGCGAATGCCGAGCGCCTTGACCGCCTGCCGCGCCAGGCCTTGCTCGGCGGCCCGCGAGCGAAGCCCGAACCGCGCCAGCGTGCCGACCAGCGGCAGCGCGACATTGTCGGTGATCGACGCCTGAAGATGCAGGCCCTGCGTCTTGCGGTCCTCCGTCACCAGGGCGATGCCGAGCCGGCGGGCGTCGCGTGGCGAACGGATTTCCACCGGCTCGCCGTCGAGCCGGATTTCGCCGCCGGCGCGGCCGCCGCTGGAGCCGAAGATGGTCTCCAGGATTTCGGTGCGTCCCGAGCCGAGCAGTCCGCCTATCCCCAGAATTTCGCCTTCGGCAAGATCGAAGGCGACGCCGTCGAGCGCGGTGCGCCAGCCGTGGCGGTCTGGTTTCGACAGCGATAGGCCGCCTACGGAGAGAACGACCTTGCCGCTGGGACCACGCTCTTCCTGGGAAGAGGCAAGCAGGTTGCGCCCGACCATCGCCGATATGATGGTATCTTCGTCGAGCTTTGCCATCGCCTCGGTCAGCACGCGGCGTCCATCGCGAAACACGGTGACTCGGCTGGCCAGATGCATGACCTCGTCGATGCGGTGCGAGATGTAGACGATCGCCACGCCGTTGTCGGCGAGCTGGCGGATGATCCGGAACAGCCTTTGGCATTCGGCCGGCGAAAGCGCCGAAGTCGGCTCGTCCATGATCAGGATGCGCGCCGACATCGACAATGCCTTGGCGATCTCGACCAGCTGCTGCTCGCCGACACGCAGGCTGCCGACCCGCGCCTCCTGGTTGAGCTCGATGCCGAGCCTCTGCAGCAGGGCGCTGGCGGCATGGCTGCTTGCCATGCGGTCGACGATAAGTCCGGCGATCAGCTTCTCGCGCCCCAGGAAGATATTATCGGCAACGCTGAGCTCGGGGACGAGATTGAGCTCCTGGTGGATGATGGCAATGCCGGCATGCTCGGCGTCGCGCACCCCGGCGAAACGAACCGGATGGGCATCGACATTCACCGTCCCGTCGTAATCCGTATAGATGCCGGAGAGGATTTTCATCAGCGTCGACTTGCCGGCGCCGTTTTCCCCCATCAGCGCATGGATCTCGCCGCGCCGCAGCTCGAAGCCGACATCGACAAGTGCGGCGATGCCACCGAAGGTCTTGGAAATGTGCTCGGCGCTCAGAACGACAGCCGAGCGGCCGGCGGCGGCCGCATCATCTCCGGACGTGATGGAATTGCCATGCTCCATGACAAGAACGGCCTCCCTTCCGTCGTCGTCGAACATTTCAAACGCTAATCTAAACGTTTCGAACATGTCAAGTCGCTATCTGATGAGGCGGGATTGATGCATTTCAATTCTTGCGCAAATCTGCAAGATTCCGTAGGTATTGCAGCCAGAGGGCGATGAAACGTTTCGAAAATGATGGCGTCAGGGCGAAAAAAGCAGCGAAAGTCCACGGCCCCGACCATGCTGCACGTGGCTGAAGCGGCGCGTGTTTCGGTCGCCACCGTCTCGGCGCTGATCAACGGCACCGCGACCGTCAGTCCCGAGCTCAGCCAGCGCATCGAACAGGCGATCCGCGACATCGGCTACAAGCGCAACGCGATCGCCCGCAGCTTGAAGATGGGCACGACCCGCACCATCGGGCTTACCGTTCCCCACATCACCAATCCGTTCTTCACCGATGTCGTTTCGGTCATCCAGCAGGCATTCGACCGCGCCGGCTATGCGGTCATGCTGTGCTGCACGGACGAGGACCTGAACACGCAGGATGACCAGATCAGGCTGCTGCTCGACAGAATGGTCGACGGACTGATTGTTGCGCGCGTCGGCGACGGCGCGATCCTGAAGAGAATTGTCGACGACGCCAACGTGCCGGTGGTGCTGCTCGACCGCGTTTGCGAAGGCGTCGATACCGACACCGTCGTTCTCGACAACCAGCGCGCGGTGTTCGACGCCATCACCTATCTGATCGATCTCGGCCACCGGCGGATCGGCTACATCTCCGGATCGTTCGACATCTCGCCCATGCATGACCGCATGACGGGATATCGCGAGGCGCTCCAGGCTGCAGGCCTGCCGGTCGAGAGCGAGCTTGTCCGCTTCGGCAATTTCCATGAAGTCGACGGCTACAACGCGACGATGCAGCTGCTTTCGCTGCACGACCGCCCGAGCGCGGTCTTCTCGGCCAACAACCCGATGGTGATCGGCACCATGAAGGCGATCCGCGATATCGGGCTGTCTTGCCCCGAGGACATTTCGGTTGCCTGCTTCGACGATTTTCCGTGGTCGGACGTGTTCCAGCCGCAACTGACCACGGTCGCACAACCGGTCAAGGCGATCGGTGAGCAGGCGGCCAATCTGCTGCTCGACCGCCTAGCCGGAAACAGGGACGCGCCGCCGCGCAAGCTGACGCTCAAGGGACGCCTGATGATCCGCAATTCATGCCGGCCCCTTGGCGCGCCGCTGGGGGCGATCGCACAAAGCGTCAGCGCCTAACGCGCCTTCGCAGCGTCGCAAAAAAGTCAGGCCGCTTCTGACAGCGATTTGTGGATGTTGGCCAGAATCTCGAAGGATCGCACCCGCGCTGCGTGGTCGAAAATCTGCGCGGTAACCATCAACTCGTCGGCGCCTGTGCGCTGCACGAACGCTTCGATGCCTTGCCTGACCGTTTCCGGGGCGCCGACGACGGCGCAGGACAGCGCCTGGTCGAGCATGGTTTTGGCCATCGGGTCGAGGTCGCGCTCATATCCGTCGACCGGCGGCGGCAAGCGGCCGGGCCGGCCTGTGCGCAGATTGACGAAGGCCTGCTGCAGCGAGGTGAACAACAGCCGCGCCTCGGCGTCGGAGGGTGCAGCGAACACGTTGAGGCCGAGCATCACATAGGGCTTGTCGAGCTGTTTCGACGGCTGGAAGCGCGAGCGATAGATCTCCAGTGCGTGGTCGAGTTCGGCCGGCGCGAAATGCGAGGCGAAGGCGTAGGGCAGGCCGAGCATGGCGGCGAGCTGCGCACCATAGAGGCTCGAGCCCAGAATCCAGATCGGCACCTGCTCGCCCTCGCCGGGCACGGCGCGGATACGCTGACCGTCTTCGGCCGGCTGGAAATAGCCCATCAGCTCGACGACATCCTGCGGAAAACTGTCGGCGCCGGCCTCGAGGTTGCGGCGCAGCGCGCGCGCCGTGCCCATGTCGGTGCCCGGCGCCCGCCCGAGGCCGAGGTCGATGCGGCCCGGATGCAATGCGTTGAGCGTGCCGAACTGCTCGGCGATGACCAGCGGCGAATGGTTGGGCAGCATGATGCCGCCGGCGCCGACGCGTATCGTTGTGGTGCCGCCGGCGACATGGGCAATGACGACGGAGGTGGCGGCGCTGGCGATGCCCGGCATGTTGTGATGCTCGGCCAGCCAATAGCGCCTGTATCCCAGCCGCTCGGCATGGCGGGCGAGATCGAGCGAATTGGCGAGCGATTGCGAAGCGTTGCTGTCTTCGACGATCGGCGACAGGTCGAGAACGGAAAGAGCGGTCATGGGCGGCGGGGATCCTGTGGACGGGAGGGATGTAGGAACCGACCGCGATGGCCGCAAATTCAAAAAATTGAACTGACGCCCATGAGTCCACCCAAGCAAAAAGGGGCGCTCTGGAATTTACAATCCACGGTTCCCTGCCGCAGCTTATCCCGCTTCTCGGATCATACGCCCGCAGCCGTGTCGGTTTCTGAAATCTCTTCGTCCTCAACCGCCGTATGTTGCGCCGCCAGGAAATTGCCGACATGGCTGAGGCCGTCGAAATGGTCGCAGAACACCTTGATGACGACCAGCAGCGGCACCGCCATCAGCGCGCCGACGAGACCCCACAGCCAGGACCAGAAGGCAATGGCGATGAGGATCGCCACGGCATTGATCTCTAGGCGGCGGCCGACCACCGTCGGCGTCACGAATTGGCCTTCGACGGTATCGCACAACAGCACGAAGGCCGGCGCCAGCAGCGCGTAGGAGATGCTGTCGAAGCTGATCAGCGCGATGATCGTGACCAGCGTGATGGTAATCAGCGCCCCGATATAGGGCAGGAAATTGAGCAGAGCCGCTGCTGCGCCCCAGACCTGCGGGTTGGGCATGCCGAGTGCCCAGAGGCCGAGTCCGATGATCACGCCCAGGCATGTATTGATGACGGCGACGGTAAGCAGATAGTGCGAGATTTCACGCTCGACGTCGTAGACGACGCGCAGTGCCCGCTTCTTTTCGCTGAGACTGGGGAAGGATTCGACGATCTTCTCATAAAACATCGTGCCGGAGGCGAGCAGGAACAGCGACAGGACGAAGACGATGATGAGGCTGGTGCCCGCCGACAGCAAATTGCCGGCGGCTTGCGAGAGGATGCCCGATTGCGCCATGGCTACCCTCTGGACGCCCGGCCCTTGGGAGGTCTGCGTCAGTCCCTCTATCTGCCGCGAAATCTCCATGATCCTTTCGAAAGGACGCCGCAGTTGCGCGAGACGTTCGGTCAGCTGCTGGCCAATCACCGAGGTGTTGTTGATGAGGTCGATGACCGGGCCGCTGAGCAGATAGCCGGCCACGGCAAGGATGCTGACCGACAGCACCACCAGCAGTGTCGCCGATATCACATCGGGCATGCCGTGTTTGCGCAGGAAGCGGACGATCGGCGTCAGCGTCAGCGCCAGCAGGAAAGCCAGGATGACCGGCATGAAGAAGGCACGGGCGAAGGAGAGCGCGTAGATCGCCATAAGGATGAAGATGCCGACGAGCAGCGAACGTATCAGGTGCATGTCCGCACGCGCCTCGACGCGCGGATCGGGGCTCTCGGCAGCGCCCGAAGCGGCGGGTTCGGCTTTCATTCTGGCCCTCGGCGGCACACTGCGATTGGTGTACGCTGTTGGCGGAAACGCCTTTGCGGCTTCAAGGTTCCGTTGGAGCGACGTGCGTCCACCTGGACGCTCGAAGTACGCTCTAACGCTTTGAATTTACCATCGGCCCGAAAATCGATTCCGATTTTCGGCCGATGCGTTAGCCGGCGCTGACGATGACTTAGGCCCTACCTGGCCGGCGAGTCAGGCGGCCGGCGCGGCAACGGCGGGGATCGCCTTCGCCGTTTCCTTGCGCACGATCGGTGCCACCTTGGTGCCGTAGAGTTCGATCGCCTTCATGATCTTGGCGTGCGCCATGGTGCCGATCGCCATTTGCAGCAGGAAGCGGTCGTTGCCGAATATCCTGTGCTGGGCAATGATCTTTTCGGCCACCTGTTCGGGGTTGCCGACGAACAGCGCGCCGTTCGGGCCGCGCGACTGGTCGAAATGTGCTCTCGACGTCGGACCCCAGCCGCGCTCGCGGCCGATGCGGTTCATCACCTCGGCCTGCGGCCCATAAAAATCGTCGGCCGCCTGGTCGGTGGTCGCGGCAATGAAGCCGTGCACGTTGAGGCTGGTGGCCAGATCAGCCGGATCGTTGCCAGCCCGCTTGGCCGCTTCCCTGTAAATATCGAACAGCGGCGCGAACCGCGCCGGCTCGCCGCCGATGATGGCCAACGCCAGCGGCAGGCCGAGCGCACCGGCCCGCGCGGCGGATTGCGGCGTGCCGCCGATCGCGATCCAGATCGGCAATCTGTCCTGGAGCGGGCGGGGGTAGACGCCGCGATCGTTGATCGGAGCGCGCAGCCTGCCCGACCAGCTCACCTTGACATGATCGCGGACGGCAAGCAGCAGATCGAGCTTTTCGGCAAAGAGCTCGTCATAGTCCTCAAGATTGTAGCCGAACAGCGGAAAGGATTCGATGAACGAGCCGCGCCCAGCCATGATCTCGGCCCGGCCGCTGGATAGAAGGTCGAGCGTTGCAAACTGCTGGAAGACACGGACCGGGTCGTCGGAGGATAGCACAGTGACCGCGCTGGTCAGCTTTATGCGCCGGGTGCGTTCGGCGGCTGCGGCCAGGGCTACGATCGGCGCTGAAGCCGCATAATCGGGACGGTGATGCTCGCCCAACCCAAACACGTCGAGGCCGACCTGGTCGGCCAGCTCGATCTCCTCGATCAGGTTGCGCAGCCGCTCATGCGCACCGATGGTGCCTGGGCCTGATTCCGGGCTGACGTCGGCGAAGGTGTAGAGACCGAGTTCCATCATCTGTCATCCTGGTGTTTTGTTCTGGTGTTTTGTTTTTCGCGCTACAGGTAGCGACCAGTCCGCCGCGCCGCCAGAGGGTCGGATGGTGAACAGTGCATGTCCGTTTCAGCCGAATTCAGCCGAAAATGCGTCTCCCGGCTGCAACAGCTCAGAATTTCATGGCTGGCATACCGTTTTGGCGCTTGAACTCTGGGTTTTCACGCGTATGTAAGCCTCGCAAATTGACTCCAGGGAAGTGGACTTGGCTATCTATAGGGAAAAAGACGTTTTCGAGCGGCGCAATGCCGCAAACGAGGCAAAGAAGGCGCTTCTCGAGCGCTTCAAGGCAAAGCCGGCAGCAGACGATCCAGCGGTGCTGGCACGACAGGCCGAACGCAAGGCGATCCTCGAAGCCCGTGCGATACGCGAGGCCGAAAAGGCCAGGCTGAAGCAGGAGAAGCTGGCGCGCGAAGCGGCCGAAAAGGCTGAGCGCGAAGCTGCTGCCGAAGCCGCGCGGATTGCTGCGGAAGAAGCGGCGCAGGCGGAAGCTAAGATCCGGGAAGCCGAAGAGAACGAGCGCATCGCTCGTTTGCTTGCCGACGAGGCCGAGCGCAAAGCCAAGCGCGACGCGCGCTATGCGGCGCGCAAGCAGCGCACCGGCAGGACGCCTCCGGGCTTTTCCGCTCGCTAGCGCTCCAAGCGCGATTTACCAATCAAATTCAGGGCCGCCTTGCAGCGGCCCTGAAGGCGTTTGTGCTGCTGCCTTGCAGCAAAACTAATGCATGTCGCCCAAAAGTGCGCAGCGGTTTTGGGACGAGGACATGCATAAAAAAGAGCGTAAAGCGCGTCGCATGAGTCCCTTCAGACGCACGCGCTTTACGCCGCGAGTTTCAATCCCATGATGCCGCAGACGATGAGTGCGATGCAGGCCAGCCTGATCGCGGTCGCAGGCTCGCCGAGCAGCCAGATGCCAAGCAGCGCCGTGCCGACGGTGCCGATGCCGGTCCACACCGCGTAAGCCGTGCCGACCGGCAGCGTCTTCAGCGCCAGTCCGAGCAAGGCGAGACTGACGACCATCGAGGCAACCGTCAGGACGGTCGGAAGCGGCTTCGAAAAACCGTCAGTGTATTTGAGGCCGATCGCCCAGCCGATCTCGAACAGGCCAGCGAAGAAGAGAAGAATCCACGACATCGGAACGCTCCATTGGACTGCGGGTCGTCCCGGTCTTTTCGGAAAGCGCGAAGTCGTCTTCGCGGCATTGATTTAGAAATGCCCAATCAACAGCAGCGCCGACAGCACTTCAGGACCAGTCGCTGAATGTCGATGGTCCTGGAATGCCGTCGGTCATGACTGCGCCGAAACGCCGAGGCTTACTTGTCCTTGAGTTTGGTCGCCTTGACGGGCGGCGCTTTCAGGGTCGGGGCAGCGGCAGGTTTCTTCGCGTCCTTCTTCGGCTTGCGGGCTTCCTTGCCCGCCTTCATCGCACCTTTAGCCATGATTCGTTTCCTCCAATTGTGGCAAGCGAAATGAACCAAGAGAAACGCCCGACCGCAAGAGGCATAATCTGGCGCCGGCGCCAGTCGTCGGCTGTCAACCGTTTCTAATTCGCTCGTAAACCGCGCTGGTCCGTGCGATGATCTTTTTTGCACTGCAGCAACGGCCCGTGCCTTCGCCGGGTGGTGATCCGGCAGGACGGTCAGGACGACAATGCGAATCCATATCGGCTGCGAGATGAGCTTCGACTTTCCGCAGGAAACGCCGCTGATCGCGATGCTCAACGTTCACTATTCCCGCGCGTCCGATCTCGTGCGGCCGGATTTCCTGACTTCGAACCCACCGGTGCCGATCGAGAGCTACCGCGACAGTTTCGGCAATTGGTGCAACCGCCTTGTCGCCCCGCCCGGTCGCTTCACCTTCGGCACGGACGCGGTGATCCGCGATTCCGGGAGTTTCGAGATGAGCGATCTGGTGGCGTGGCAGCACGAGGTGCGCGACCTGCCGTCGGAGACGCTGCTGTTCCTGCTGCCGAGCCGCTATTGCGAGAGCGACGTGCTGGCGAACGAGGCGTGGCGGCTGTTCGGCCACTCACCGCTCGGTATTCCACGCGTGCAGGCGGTCTGCGATTTCGTCCACAACCACATCATCTTCAACTACGGCAACGCGCGGCCGACGCGCACGGCAGCAGAGGCCTATCGTGAGCAAAGCGGGGTCTGCCGCGACTTTGCCCATCTCGCCGTCGCCTTCTGCCGCGCCTTGAACATCCCGACGCGCTATTGCACCGGCTACATCAGCGACATCGGTTTGCCGAAACCGTGGTCGGACATGGACTTCGCCGCCTGGATGGAGGTCTATCTCGGCGGCCGCTGGCATGCCTTCGATCCGCGCAACAATGCGCCGCGCATCGGCCGCATCCTGATCGCCTCCGGCCGCGACGCGGCCGATGTGCCGCTGACCCATATCTTCGGGCCGGGTATGCTGGCCGGTTTCAAGGTCTGGACGGAAGAAGTCATCGAACAGGCGTCGGCGCCGCAGTCTTGAACCACCGGACGGTTCGCGCGTTGTGATTGCCGGTGGAGCTTCGGCCGGTGCGCCGTTAAGCTCCAACGCATCGAGGCTCGGCTGAAGGGAGGAGCGAAGATGAAAATCGACGGCGGGTGCCATTGCGGCGCCATCACTTACGAGGCGGAGGTCGATCCGGACAACACCAGTATTTGTCACTGCATCGATTGCCAGCAGCTGACCGGAACAGCGTTTCGGGTGACCGTGCCGGCGCCGGAGGAGCACTACCGGATCACCAAGGGCACGCCGAAGATCTACATCAAGACCGCAGCGAGCGGCGCCAGGCGCGCCCAGGCCTTTTGCGGCGAGTGCGGTACGCACCTCTATGCCACGTCGGTCGGCGACGGGCCGAAAGTCTACGGCATCAGGGTCGGCACGGCGCGGCAGCGCGAACAACTGATCCCGAGAAAACAGATCTGGCACCGCTCGGCGCTGCCTTGGCTGCCGGAGTTCGAAGGCACGATGATCGTCGAGGAGCAGTAGCCTCTCAGTCGTCGCCTTCGACGACCCTTAGCCGCAGTTGGCCGGTCTTGGAATCGGCGACGCGCGCACCCGCTTCGGTCTTCGCGCTGCCCGATCCGGCGTCGCCCTCCGTCGGCTGCGCGCCGAACTCCAGCGCCTCGATCTTTTGGCCGCGCTTGGTCACCTTCGACGTCGAGACGAGGATATCGTCGATATCCTTGGCCGACTGGCCGAAATGGCTCTGCAGCTTGCGCACCCGCTCGTCGAGGCGCGAGACATCCTCCATCAGCCGGATGACTTCGCCCTGGATCAGATGCGCCTGCTCGCGCATGCGGGCGTCCTTGAGGATCGCCTGGATGACCTGGATCGACAGCATCAGCAGCGACGGCGAGACGATGACGATGCGGGCGCGGTGCGCCTTGTGGACAATCCCCTCGAAATTCTCGTGGATCTCGGCGAATACCGATTCCGACGGCACGAACATGAAGGCGGTGTCCTGCGTCTCGCCCTGGATCAGGTATTTGTCGGAAATATCGCGGACATGCACCTCGATATCGCGCCGGAACGCCTGTGCGGCGACCTTCTGCAAATCGGCGCCTTCGGCGGCACGGATGGCATTCCACGCTTCCAGCGGAAACTTGGCGTCGATGGCAAGTGCAGGCGCTCCGTTCGGCATCTTCACCAGGCAGTCGGGCCGGTTGCCGTTCGACAGGGTCGCCTGGAATTCATAGGCGCCGTGCGGCAGGCCATCGGCGACGATCGCCTCCATGCGCGACTGGCCGAAGGCGCCGCGCGTCTGCTTGTTGGAGAGGATTGCCTGAAGTTGCACGACCTGGCTGGCGAGCGACTGGATGTTGCCTTGCGCTGTATCGATGACCGCCAGCCGCTCCTGCAGTTTGGCGAGGCTTTCATGCGTCGATTTCGTCTGCTCGGTCATGGTCTGGCCGAGACGGCCGGTCATCGCGTCGAGACGCTGGCCGATCGACTGCGTGAGTTCGGCCTGCCGCGCCCCGAACACTTCGGCGATGGCGCCCATGCGGCCCTGCATCTCGGCCTGGCTTGCCAGGATGCCGGCCATCCGCGCCTCGGCGTCGCGGGCGTGGTCGGCGGCTTCCGCGGCAGCCACCGCACGCGCCTTGGCCGAGCGCCAGAGCGCGACGACGAGCGCCACGAACAGGCCCAGGAACAGGACCGCGCCGAATGCCAGCGCGTGGCCGAGCGTGATCGTGGTGGCGCCGAGCCGGGCGATCGGTTCGGACAGGATGGTGGTCAGGTCGTTCATATCGGACAGCATAGATGATTCGGCCTGACGACACAGATCAAAACGTGAACGCCGCTGCAAATGCCCCGGTTGACGCTTTTCGTGCGAGGTCTTAGGTGAGACGCCATGTCGATCAAGCCGCTCATCATCCTTCCCGATCCCGTCCTGCGCCAGGTTTCGAAACCGGTCGAGCGCGTCGACGGCGCCTTGCGCAAACTGGCCGACGATATGCTGGACACGATGTATGACGCGCCGGGCATTGGTCTGGCGGCGATCCAGATCGGCGAACCGCTGCGCATGCTGGTGATCGACCTCGCCAAGGAAGACGAGCCGCCGGCGCCGCATGTCTTCATCAATCCCGAGATTCTTGAGAGCGCCGATCAGCGCTCGGTCTACGAGGAGGGGTGCCTGTCGATCCCGGATTACTATGCCGAGGTCGAGCGCCCTGCCGCCGTGCGGGTGAAATATCTCGATCGCGACGGCAAGCTGCAGGAGATCGAGGCCGAAGGGCTGATGGCGACTTGCCTGCAGCACGAAATCGACCATCTCAACGGCGTTCTGTTCATCGACCACATCTCGAAGCTGAAGCGCGACATGGTGGTGAAGAAGTTCAAGAAGCTCGCCAGGGACAAACCATCAGGCAGCAAGGCGCCGGGCAAGTTAGTGGGATAGGGCGATACTCGCGCAGTTTGATGCTGAACCTTTCGAAGATGTTGGCGGGACAGCGCCCCTCTACCCTGTTCCAGATCAGGAAATGGAGACGCCGATGAGCGACATGCTGACCAGAAATATTCCCGAACCCTTGAAGCGGGAAATCGAGCAGGCGGCGCGTAAGAGCGGCCAGAGCCTGTCGGGCAAGGCGATAGCTCTTCTGCGCGAAGGCATGGTCGCCGAAAGGCAAGCAAGGCTGGAGCCGGGTCTTTCGGCATGGGACGCGATTCGCGCGGCATTCGCTGCTGAAAACGCAATTGGCGATGAATTCGCCAAGATCATGAACGAAATCGAAGCAGAAAGGAAACGCGACTTCGGTCGCCGACCCGCAAAGTTCGCGACTTCGACTGAGCCGACTTAACGGCCGAACAAAATGCCCTTGCGCGTCATCTTCATGGGTACGCCCGAATTCTCGGTGCCGACGCTGCGGGCGGTCGCGGATGCTGGACATGAGATTGGAGCCGTCTACACTCAGCCGCCGCGCGCCGCCGGTCGCCGCGGGCTGGAACTGACGCCGTCGCCGGTGCAGCGCGATGCCGAGCGGCTGGGCCTCGAACTGCGGACGCCGGTGTCGCTGAAGAACGAGACCGAGCAGCAGGCGTTCCGCGCCTTGCGGGCCGATGTCGCCGTCGTCGTCGCCTATGGATTGCTGTTGCCCAAACCCATTCTCGAGGCGCCGCGGCTCGGCTGCCTCAATGGTCACGCGTCGCTGTTGCCACGCTGGCGCGGCGCCGCCCCTATCCAGCGCGCCATCATGGCCGGCGATACCGAGGCAGGCATGATGGTGATGCGGATGGAAGAGGGCCTAGACACCGGCCCGGTGGCGATGGCCGAAAAATGCGCCATCGGCCCCAATATGACGGCCGGCGAACTGCATGATCGGCTGATGCACATTGGCGCCGCGCTGATGGCGGGAGCGCTGGCTCGTCTGGAACGGGATGCCCTGACTTTTACCGCACAGGCGACGGAGGGGGTGACCTATGCCAAAAAGATCGATAAAGCGGAGACGCGCGTGGACTGGACGCGGCCTGCTGGCGAAGTCCACAATCATATTCGCGGCCTGTCGCCCTTTCCCGGCGCATGGTGCGAGATCGAAATTGCCGGCCGCCCGGAGCGGCTGAAACTGCTTCGCTCGACGCTTTCGCAAGGCGCCGGCGAGCCGGGAGGAATTCTCGACGACCGGCTGACGGTCGCCTGCGGGTCAGGCGCGATCAGGTTGGTCGAAGTTCAACGTGCGGGCGGAAGGCCCATTGCCGCGCAGGAGTTTCTGCGCGGGGCCAAGCTCGAAAAAGGAACGAAATTCTCATGAGCATGATGTCGATACGCGCGGCAACGCCGCGGGACCGCGAGGCGATCCGCCTGGTCGAGGAACACGCATTCGGCCAGCAGGCGGAGGCCGGCCTGGTCGACGCGCTGGTCAGCGGCGGCGATGCCGTCGTCGAACTGGTGGCGGAAGAAGATGGACAGGTGGTCGGCCATATTCTGTTTTCGCGGCTTTACGTACAGAACGGCGGCAAGAGCTTTCCGGCGGTGGCGCTGGCGCCTCTGGCGGTCGAGCCGTCATTCCATGGCACCGGCATCGGCGGTGCGCTAGTCCGCGAGGCGCATATCCGCCTGAAGGATGCCGGCGAGGTGCTGGCGGTGGTGCTTGGCGATCCCGCATATTATGGCCGCTTCGGCTACAGTCACGCGCGCGCCGAAAAATTCGAAAGCGAGTTCCAGGGCGAAGCGCTGCAGGCGCTGGTCTGGGGCGAAGCGCCTGAGACCGGCAAGCTGGTCTACGCTTCGGCTTTCGGCACCGCGCTCGCCGCCTAACTTCATCCTTCTTGGGAATGCCGCGTTTTCGCCTCGACATCGAATATGACGGCAGCCTCTATGCCGGCTGGCAGCGCCAGGCAGACCAGCCTTCGGTGCAGCAGGCGATCGAACAGGCGATCGAGAAATTCTGCGGCGAACAGGTCTCGCTGCGCGGCGCCGGCCGCACCGATGCCGGCGTCCATGCGACCGGTCAGGTGGCGCATGTCGATCTCGTCAGGGCGTGGCCTGATGACAAGGTGCGCGATGCCGTCAACGCCCACCTGCAAACGGCCAAGGCGCGCATCGCCATCCTCAAGGCGGCTGTGGTGCCGGATAGCTTCGATGCGCGTTTCTCGGCGATCGGCCGCCACTATCTCTACCGTATCGTCAACCGGCGCGCGCCGGCGGCGCTCGACAAGGGCAAGATCTGGTGGGTGCCGAAGCGGCTCGATGCCGAGGCCATGCACGATGCGGCAAAGGTGCTGCTGGGGCGGCATGATTTCACCACGTTCCGCTCGACCCAGTGCCAGGCCGACAGCCCGGTCCGGACGCTCGACCGGCTGGATGTCAGTCGGCTGGGTGACATGATCGAAGTGCGAGCCTCGGCGCGCTCGTTCCTGCACAATCAGGTGCGCTCGATGGTCGGCTCGCTGAAGCGCGTCGGCGAAGGCGGCTGGACAATTGCCGACCTGAAAGCGGCGCTCGACGCGCGCGACCGTGCAGCCTGTGGCCAGGTGGCGCCGCCCGACGGACTTTTTCTCATCGGTGTGGACTACCCGCAGGCGGCACACGACTGAGTAAAAATCAGTCCTCGTCGTCTTTAACCAATTGTGGGAGTTGGCGCTGCCCCTCATCGCCTCCGCTGGGCACTTCTCCCCGTATAGTGCGGGGAGAAGAGGCTGGCCGCAGCCGCAGCATCCTTCTTGCAACGTCTGTGGTTGGCAAAATCGTTGATGAGAGCTGCCCTCTCCCCGTCACTATCGGGGAGAGGATGCCGGCAGGCAGGTGAGGGGCGGCGCCAACGTCAGCAAGCGAAACCACACCGGGGATTCGGACAAATTCAGTTGGATGCTTCAAGTGCCGGTTCCGCTCGGCGCAACGATGCCGAGCAGCGCCTGCAGCACGAACAGAACGACCAGCGACGCCACGAACATTCCGGCGAAGACAGCGCTGCCGACAGCCGCGCCCCTGCCGATGGCGACGTTTGTCATCCGCCAGGTCAGGATCATCGACAGCGCGAACAAAAGCAGCGACGCCAGTACGGCGAACTCGTTGGTGGACGGCAGGAAAAGCCTGATCAACGCCGCTGGCAGCATCATCCAGGCGATGATCGCCGACGCCCAGTTGCTGGCGACGACATAGTGGACGAAGCGCCCGCCGATGCCGGCGCGCGGCGCGACGAGGGCAAGGCCGACAAGCGGCAACACCCAGACGCCGATGTCGACTGTCGCCAGACGGATCAGCATGCTGAAGCGTCCGGCGAATGCATTCGGATCGCCGATCTCGTTGGCGAGGCCGACCCAACCGACGATCAGCGCCGGTGCCGCGACGACGATGGCGAAGAAGGAATTCCAGAAACCGTCGGCCGAAAGGTCGAACTGGCGCAGCCCATCGGCCTTGCCGAGCATCAGTCGCCAGGCGCCGTTGAGCGAAGCATAGGTTTCATCCGACGAAAGCATGATTACGATGCGCCTTGCTCGAACCAGTCTTCGATGAAGCGCTGATAGATCTGCGTCAGCGTCTCGAGGTCGGCAAGTGCAACGCGTTCATCGACCATGTGCATGGTCTTGCCGACCAGCCCGAACTCGACCACCGGACAATAATCCTTGATGAAGCGTGCATCGGAGGTGCCGCCGGAGGTGGAAAGCGCCGGCTTCCTGCCGATCACCGCCTTGACCGAACCGCTCAGTGCTTCGACCAGCCGCTCGTCGCGGGTGAGGAAGACGTGGCTCGGCCGGTCGCGCCAGGCGAGTTCGTAATCGACCGGCATCGTCTTGCCGGCCCGGTATTTCTTTCGCTTCGCCGCCTTGTCGAGACGGTTGTGGATTTCCGCCTGGATGGTCTCGGCGGTCCATGTGTCGTTGAAGCGGATGTTGAAGGTGGCAGTCGCCTTTGCCGGAATAACATTGGTGGCCGGATTGCCGACGTCGATCGAGGTCACCTCCAGATTGGTCGGCTGGAAGTCCTTGGTGCCCTTGTCGAAGACTGGCTGCAGCAAGGCGTCGACCAGCGTCATCAGGCCGCGCACCGGATTGTCGGCAAGCTGCGGGTAGGCGGCGTGGCCTTGGCGGCCGTTGACGATGATGCTGCCGGACAAAGAGCCGCGCCGGCCGATCTTGATCATGTCGCCCAGCGCATCGGGATTGGTCGGCTCGCCGACGATCGACGCATCCCATTTTTCGCCCTTGGCGACCGCCCATTCGAGCAGCTTTGTCGTGCCGTTGATGGCCGGCCCTTCTTCGTCGCCGGTGATCAGCAGCGAGACAGAGCCCTTCAGGCCGCCTTTCGAATCGAGATGGCGCGCCACGGCGGCGATGAAACAGGCGATGCCCCCCTTCATGTCGACGGCACCGCGACCGAACATCTCACCCTTGGCGATCTCGGCAGCGAAAGGCGGATGCGTCCATGAGGTCTCGTCGCCGACCGGCACCACGTCGGTATGCCCGGCGAACATCAGGTGCGGACCGTTGCCGGAGCGCCGCGCATAGAGATTTTCGATATCGGGCGTGCCGTCCTCCGAGAACACCGGGCGCTCGACGGAAAAGCCGAGTGGTTTCAGCATTGTTTCCAGCGTGCTCAGTGCCCCGCCCTCGATGGGTGTCACGGAGGGGCAGCGGATGAGGGCGGCGAGATTTCCAGCGGGATCGGTCGGCAACGTCATGGGCAAAATCGTTAGTCGAAAGCGCAAGGCCTGTCACGGCCAGACATAAGGGCCAGCCATCCCGCCGACACTATGGTTTTCATGGCGTATTGTCGCAGGCCTGATGCATGTCGCCCAAAAGGCATGGCCTCGGGCTTGACCCGTGCGGGCGCAGCGGTTTTGGGCAAATGCGCATAAACAAAGGCTTAAAAGTGCGTCGTAGGAGTCGCTTCAGACGCGACGCACTTAGGCGGGATACGGGATATTGCATGGACTGAGCGACAAAGGCCCAATAATCGCTGTGGTCAGTTCGCGGCCCGCACGTGCGCCCGGTAACGGCCCTTTCCGGTGCGTTTGGCTTCATAGAGCGCGTGATCGGAGCAGGTGAGAAGAAGTTCCGGCTCGCCGCCGTCGGCAGGCGCGAAGGCACTTCCAATGCTCAACCCGATGCGTATTGCGGTGCCCACGCCAAGGTCGAAAGGTACCGAAATCTTCTCAATGGCGCGCTTTGCCAGCATGGTCGCTTCGATCTCGGATGTGTCGGGCAGCAGGATCACGAATTCGTCACCGCCGATGCGAAAGACCACATCCCCCGGTCGGAAAGCGCGCTTCAATCGTTCGGCTACCTTGCGCAGCAGCATGTCGCCGACCGCGTGGCCGAAGCGGTCATTGACGTGTTTGAAGCCGTCGAGGTCCATGCTGAGAACGGCAAACGGCCTGCCGCCGTTTGCTGCCGGCATCGCAAGCTCGCTGCACATGCCGCGCAGTTTCTCCTGAAGGAAGATGCGGTTTGGCAGGCCGGTGAGCGCGTCCTTGATCGCCAGATCGCGATTGTCCAGTTCGGCGCGGATCATGCGGGCGTTGATCGCATGATTTTGAAGCAGCACGATGATGACGCCGGCCACATAGAAAGGCACTTGAAACCCGACGATCGACATTCCGGGCGCCGGAGATAACAGCGCGCCAACCAGGAAAGGCAGGCTTACGGCCAGCATGACGAATATGGCATAGCGCGGGGTCGCTGCGTTGCGTGACGACACCACGCCGACGACGCCTGCGACGTTCAAGGCAGCCAGCACGGCAAGCGCCATATCCCCGCTGACGACGCAGCCATAGCAGCCGAGGCCGAAAATCAACGACCATGACCCACCGGCGGTCATGAGGCCTGCCAGCGGCCCCGTTCCCCCGCGCTTGCGGGTCCGCTCACATTCCCGCATCAGCAGGAAGCGGACGGCAAACAGGATGAGGTCGGCCGCCATCCAGGCGTAGGGCCACCGGTCGCCGGTAACGACCGCGGCGCCGACTGCCAGCACCAGGACACTGATGGTGCCGAACAGGACAGCGAATTTGCGCTCGAAAGTGGTGTCGAGAAGCCGCGCGCGGACAGCTTCCGGTTCCGCTCTGATCGGCGAGGAAAACCAGGCGAACAGCCGCGCGCCGGCGCTTCGCTTTCCGCGCGTTTTCGGGTTGGCCAGCGGTTCGTCGTGTGCCAGTTGAGTGCTCCGTGCCGGTCGACACAGTGTTCACGGGGCATGCTGGACCAAGGTGATTAAGATTAGCTTAGGTACCTGGACGAGCCGACCGCAATGGACCGTCGATCAGCGTGATCTTTTGCCAGATCTTTCGCGACAGATTGGAGCCCAGGGACTCGATGTCGTTGACGCCATCGACGACCACATCGTCGTTGACCGATTGCGCGAACAGTGCGGCGATCTTGCCGGTGATCGACAGCATTTCGGAGCAATAGTCGAGGTAGCGCGCGAGGTCGGCACGGTCGGTTATGCGTGCCGGTGAATGCGATGTCGGCTTGAAATCGGTTGAAAGCGCTGCCGGATCCTTGGTTAGCTGATGCATGTCGATGACATGGATCAGCGATCGCAAGCCATGAAGCTTGCGAAACACCTGCTTGCGCTTGATGCGCTCCTCGGTCCGGATCAAGGCCAGGAAGCCGAGCATCGCGAGGATGATCATGTTGATCAAGGATTCGATGCCTTGCACCGACTGGATGGCGTCGTGGGCTCCCGAGATGCGGCCGAGCGGCAGGATGGTGCCGACGAACAGGAACATCAGAGCGCCGGCGGCAATGGTGACGATGACGACGCCGCGCAGCCACCAGATCGGCGCTTCCAGCGCCTTCGCCGCCTTGGCCAGATCACGCGACAGCGACACAAGTTCTATAGCGACGCCACGCAAGCCGGTATCGGGAAACCGCTCGGCGACGCGTTTTTCCAGTCGCTCGGCAGTTTCGATGATCAGTTTCGCATCCAGCGTGCGGTAGCGCATGGCTAGAGACCCGCCCGGCGCTCAGGATTCGGCCGGCGCATTGGTGCGTTTGCCGTAGCGGTTGGGTCCGGGATCACTTTTGAAAAAGGCCAGAATGACAAGGAGAATGGCGCCGACGATGAGAGAGATCAATGCGTAGTAGGTAGGCTTGCCGAAATCATGGAACCGCTTCGCCGTTAGCGCAAAGGTCGACCATGTCGAGACGACCACAGCGATCCACCAGGCGAGCGCCCAGTACTGACTTGCAGCAGTGCCCAACGGCGTTCGCGAGAACTGGTAGAGCAGGAAAAGCTGAGTGAGGAGCGGCAAAAGACCCGCCAAAACATAGGCGCTGGGGTTCACTCGCCCGGAAAGGCTGAAGAAAAGCCATAGAAATCGAGGTCTGTCGAGCAAGCGGGTAGGTCCGTTTTTTTGAAAAGATCAATCGCGAAGCAGTTCATTGATCGAGGTTTTGGAACGGGTCCTGGCATCGACCCGCTTGACGATGACGGCGCAGTAGAGGCTGGGACCCCAGTTTTCGCCTGGCACGTTCTTGCCCGGCATCGTGCCCGCCACCACCACTGAATTGGCTGGCACTTCGCCGTAGAAAACCTCGCCGGTGGCACGGTCGACGATCTTGGTCGACTGGCCGATGAAGACGCCCATGCCGAGTACCGAGCCTTCGCGCACGACGCACCCTTCAACCACTTCGGAGCGTGCGCCGATGAAGCAGTTGTCCTCGATGATGGTCGGGCCGGCCTGCATCGGCTCCAGCACGCCGCCGATGCCGACGCCGCCTGATAGATGCACATTCTTGCCGATCTGGGCACAGGAGCCGACCGAGGCCCATGTGTCGACCATGGTGCCGCTGTCGACATAGGCGCCGACATTGACGAAGGACGGCATCAGCACGGCACCTGGCGCGACGTAGGCGGAGCGGCGCACGATCGATGACGGCACGGCACGGAAACCTGCCTTCTCGAAGTCGATGGCGCTCCAGCCGTCGAATTTCGACGGTACCTTGTCCCACCACACGGCCTGGCCCGGACCACCCTTGATGATCTCCATCGGGTTGAGTCGGAACGACAGCAGCACAGCTTTCTTCAGCCACTGGTTGACATGCCATTTGCCGTCGGCCTGGCGCTCGGCAACGCGGACAACACCCCGGTCGAGCAGGTCGAGCGCCGCCTGGATGGCGTCGCGCGCTGCGCCGCGGGTTGCCGTCGAAATCGTCTCGCGTTCCTCGAAGGCGGTTTCGATGGTCTTTTCGAGGCTCGCCAGATCGGGCTTTGACATGAATTCGCTCCATTACCAAGCTGTTAAGGGGCCGCACCTTAACCTGTTTTGAAAGTCGCCGGACCCTATGTGAAGGCTTGGTGAGGGTCAATCGCGCCTGCGTCGCGAGACGGCGCAAGTGAATAATTGGACGGGTAGGTAATATGACTCCTATGGAAAAGGCGGGGTGGACGCCGTTGCCGCATTCGGACGAGGATCTGGAGCGGTCGAAAAGCGTGCCGGACACGCCGCAGACGCGTGCCGAGACCTACCGGTTGGCATGGAACGATCCCGACTTCATGACACGGCGCGAATTGCGCGCGGTCAGGCTGCAGCTCGAACTGTTGAAGCCGGAGATGATCCTGGCCGAGCGCGGCATCGGCTCGACCGTCATCCTGTTCGGCGGGGCGCGCATACCCGAGCCCGGCGGTGAAGCCTGGGCGGCCAAGAACGAGACGCAGAAGGAAAACCTCGAGAAAAACAGCAAATATTACGAGGAAGCGCGAAAATTCGCCCGGCTCTGCTCGCAGCAGTCGGCCACCTCCTATTATCGCGAATTCGTCGTGGTGACAGGCGGGGGACCCGGCGTGATGGAAGCCGGCAACCGCGGCGCCGACGATGTCGGCGCCCCGTCGATCGGCCTCAACATCGTGTTGCCGCACGAGCAGGCGCCGAATGCCTATGTGACGCCGGAGCTCTGTTTCAACTTCCACTATTTCGCGGTCCGCAAGATGCATTTCGTCATGCGCGCCAAGGCTGTCGCGGTGTTTCCCGGCGGCTTCGGCACGATGGACGAATTCTTCGAGACGCTGACCCTGATCCAGACCGGCCGCATGGAGCGCGTGCCGGTGATCCTGTTCGGCAAGGCTTTCTGGAAACGGGCGATCGATCTCGATTTCCTCGCCGAGCAAGGCACGATCACCCCTGGCGACCAGGACATCATCGATTTCGTCGACACCGCCGACGAAGCCTGGGGGATCATCAGCCGCTTCTATCAGCTTTAGGCCGCGGGCTTCGATCCGGCTTTACGAAGCAACGGCTCAAGCGGTGATGTCGACGATCGCGGTGAGGAATTCGGCAAGATCGTCGGTGACGAAATCCACATCGTCCTCGTGGCCCGGGTCGCGTTCCCAGATTTCCGAGAAGGTCGGCTCGAAGTTGCGCGGCACAACCAGCACGGTGGTCATGCCCAGCGATTTCGGCACGGACAGGTTGCGGGCCAGATCCTCGAACATCACCGCATTGTGGCCGGTGACCGCGTGGAGTTCCGCGAACTTCTCGTAGGTCTGGCGGGCCGGCTTGGGGTTCAGCCCGGCAGCGACGATATCGAAGATGTCGTCGAAATGATCGAGGATGCCGAGTTGGCGCGCGGTGCGTTCGGCATGCCTGCGGTCGCCATTGGTGAAGATGAACTTGCGGCCGGGAAGCTGGCGGATGGCGGTGCCGAGAACGGGATCGGGAACCAGCCAGGAATAGTCGATGTCATGGACCTTCTCGAGAAAGTCGTCGGGATCGATGCCGTGGCGCGCCATCAGACCGTTCAGCGTCGTGCCATATTCCCGGTAGAGTTCCTTCTGCAGCTTGCGGGCATCGTCGCGTGGCAGCGTCAGCAGTTCTCCGACATAGGCGGTCATCTTTACATCGATCTGCGAGAACAGGTTCGAATGGTGCGGATAGAGGGTGTTGTCGAGGTCGAACACCCAGTCGGTGACATGGGCAAAGCGGGCGGGATCCGGGAGCGTGGTCATGCAACCCCTTATGGCACGAAACAATGCTTTTGGCAGAGGCTTTATCCACAACTTATGCGCGTCATGGGTGGCGAAAAACGCGCGATGGTTCAAATTTTAGGCATCGCCGAAAGGTGCCATTCAGGGCTTGCTGGCACACAGACGGTCCAGGGGGAACCAGCGATGAGCCGCATATTTCTGAAGTCTGCCGCCGTCGCTTTCGCCTCCCTCGCAGTCTCGCTGTTGTTGACGCTGATCGTCGTTCCGGCAATGGGCTTTCCGATCAACCGCACGATCTGGCTGACGTCCACGGTCTGCCCGCTGGTGCTCGCCTGGATCGCCAGCGCCTACACGTTCTGGCAGGGCGAGAGGTTGAAAGGCGCTCATCGCGACCTTGCCCGCGCTCATGCCCAGCTCGCCGCTGCGCATCGGCGCCTGTCGGAGAAGGCAAGCCGCGACGACATGACCGGCATGCTCAACCGCGAGAGCTTCTTCGCCGCCCTCGAGGCCACCCGGCGTAAATCCGATCGCGGTGCGTTGCTGATCATCGACGCCGATCACTTCAAACTCATCAACGACAGCTACGGCCATCTGACCGGCGACGATGCGCTGCTCCTGATTGCAAGCGCGATCGAGCGCGGCGTGCGCAGCGGCGACGTGATCGGCCGCATCGGCGGCGAGGAATTCGGTGCGTTTCTGGTCGGCGCCACCGAACAGGAAGCCAAACGCGTCGCTGAACGCATTCGCCGTGAAGTCGAGCTGATCCGCTTCCGTCCCGTCGATGAGCGGGTCATACCCCTCACCGTCAGCATCGGCGGTGTCACCTGCGGCGAGGATGCCGGCGTATCGGATCTGATGCGTGTCGCCGACCGCCGCCTTTACCAGGCCAAGGATCGCGGCCGCAATCTGACCATCCTGGACAGGGACGTTTCCGAAGCGGCCTGAGCACGCCATCAGGCGTCAAGAAGCCGGCTCACCCGGCCTGCCGATGGATCGCCATCACAGCGCGCCACCAATAACGCCCGCGCCGATCGGCTGCGAGCGTCCGAGCCGGGCCAGCCTCTAAAGTTTCGCCGGGTCGAGCGCCGGCTTGCCCTTGTGGCGTCCGATGATCGCTGCCATGTCGGCGACGTTGTGGAAGGCATCGCGCAAAACGTCGAAGGACGGCAGCACGAAATAGGCGCGCTGGAACTTATCGATCTCATAGCTGGTGCGCATTACCGTTTCCAGATCGAAGGGAACATGATGCGCGTCCTTGCTTTCAACCGCGAATTGAAGTTCGGCAAAGGACGACATCAGCCCGGCGCCGAAAGCCTTCAACGGTTGGCCGGCCTCCTGGATCAGCCCGTACTCGACGGTGTACCAATAGAGGCGGCTGATCATCTCGTCGCCGCCGAGCGCGATCAGATGCTCGGCCTTCTCGCCATACATCTGCATGAAATCGGCAAAGACCGGCTGGGTCAGCACCGGCACATGGCCGAAGAAGTCGTGGAACATATCCGGCTCGACGATGTAGTCGAGCTCTTGTTTCGTCCGCAGCCAGTTGGTCACCGGAAAGCGCCGGGCGGCCAGGTGGACGAAGAAGGCCGGTGCGGGAATGAGGCCCGGCACGGCGACGATTTCCCAACCGGTAAGCTTGCGCAGCTTCTCGCTGACCACACCGAAATCCGGAATCCTGTCGAGCAGGCCCAGCGTGGCGACGCCGTCGAGATAGGACCGGTGTGCCAGCTTTTTGGTTAGCTTCGTCTGGCGGTCGCACAAAGTACGCCACACCGCCTGCTCGTCAGCTGTGTAGTTGTAGCTCTGCTCCACGGTGAAATCAGCACGGCAGACCGAATAGTCGCCGCGAAGGCCTTGCGCCGCGCATTCGCGGGCGTAATCGGCAACGTTCATCGTCATGGCTGTTCTCCTTGGAAATCACGACTAACATCTTGAAAGTTTAGCCGGATCCGGTGAGGCAAATCCGCTTTGATGATGGCTCGAACAGGCGATTTGAGGTAAAAGCCACCACAGCAGAGCTGCAGGAGAGTGAAAGTGCCTCAGTTTGACGATTTTGAGATCAAGATGCTCGATATCTTGCAGCGCGATGGGCGCAAGCCTGTGTCCGAACTGGCCCAGGAAATCGGGCTTTCGACGACGCCATGCGCGCGCCGCTTCGAGGCTCTTCAGAGCGCCGGCATCATCAAGCGCTTTGCCGCTGTGCTCAGCCGCCGCGCCATTGGCCTGATGGTCGAAGTGTTCATTCAGGTGCGCCTGGTGACCCACAGCGACGGGTCGCCCGAAACCTTCATCGCCGCCGTACAGCGCATGGACGAGGTGTCGTCGTGCTGGACGATGACCGGCGACTACGATTTCCTGCTGCATGTGATGGTGCCGTCGGTCGATGAGCTCAACGCCTTTGTCATGCACCGGCTGATGCGGCTCGACGGCGTGCGCGACGTCCACACGCAGCTCGTGCTGCAGAACATCAAGGGGCCGGGCCACGTGCCGCTTGGACACCTCAGGCGATAAGTTCGCCTGGCGCCTGCTCAACCTTAGGTTGATACTCCAAAAAGTTGCAGCCTGCGCTTACCGCACGATCAGTGTGCCGGCGCCGTGTTCGGTAAACAGTTCGAGCAGCACCGAATGCGGCGTCTTGCCATTGAGGATGACGACGCCTTCGACGCCACGCTCGATCGCCTCGATGCAGGTCTCGACCTTGGGGATCATGCCGCCCGACACCGTGCCGTCCTTGATCAAGGCCTTGGCCTCGGCGACGGTCAGTTCGTCGATGAGCTTCTTGTTCCTGTCGAGCACGCCGGGCACGTCGGTGAGGAACAGAAGGCGTGTCGCCTGGCAGGCGCCGGCGATGGCGCCGGCGAAGGTGTCGGCATTGATGTTGTAGGTGTGGCCGTCACGGCCCGGCGCCACCGGCGCCAGCACCGGGATCATTTCGGACCGCGCCAGAAGGTCGAGCAGGGTGCGGTCGACCTCGACCGGCTCACCGACGAAGCCGAGATCGAGCACACGCTCGATGTTGGAGTCCGGGTCGACCATGGTCTTGCGCGCCTTTTCGGCGAAAACCATGTTGCCGTCCTTGCCGCACAGGCCGATGGCCCATTCGCCCTCGGCATTGATCAGCGCGACGATCTCCTTGTTGATCGAGCCGGCCAGCACCATCTCGACGATCTCGACCGTCTTCTGGTCGGTGACGCGCAATCCGCCCTCGAACTTCGATTCGATGCCCATCTTGCTCAGCATGGCGCCGATCTGCGGGCCGCCGCCATGCACGACGATCGGGTTGACGCCGGATTGTTTGAGCAGCGCGATGTCGCGGGCAAAGGCCTTGCCGAGCGCGATGTCGCCCATGGCGTGGCCGCCATACTTCACCACGACCGTCTTGTTCTCGTAGCGCTGCATATAGGGCAGCGCCCTCGAAAGCAGCGCGGCCTGCATTTCGGCGGTGGCGGCGAGGTCCGTCATTCGGCTTGGTTCCCAGCTTGGCATGAACGGCGGCGTCTTAGCGGGAATTGGAGCAGGGGGCAAACGGCTTTGCTGTCACGTCAGGTGAAATCGGCCTGCTTTCATACCGGGCACCTGCAGTGGCGCCCGCCGCGTCAGCCATCCCGAAATCTTTTCCATTTGCGCGGCGAGGGACAACAAGGTTTCCTCGTCGCCGGGGCGGCCAGCGGCCTGGATGCCGAGCGGCAGGCCGGCATCGGTGACATGAACAGGCAGCGCGATCGACGGCTGGCCGCTGACGTTCTGGATTGCCGGCCAGTGGGTGAACCACAGGCTCTTGTCCATCAACTGGCCGAACAGCGGCTTGAATTTCAGCAGGCGGGCAAGCCGCAGCCTGTCGAGCATTTCTTCCAGGAACGCATCTGCGCCTTTTGGATCCATCGCGCCGCAGGCGAGCGGCGGATGCGCGATGACAGGCATCAGCACGGCATCGTACCGCGCGGTCTCGATGATCAGCCGGCGCGACGTGGCATGCAGCCGCTGCAGGCTGGCATAGATCTCGCCGGCCGAAAGAACTTCGCCGAAGGCGCTCATCACCCGCGTGGTGCGTTCGATATCACCCGAAATGGAGCGGCCGACGCGCAAGACCTCGCCGCGCATCGTGCCGGCCACCGCCGCGGCGACGGTTCTGGCGAAATCAGCGATGAAATCGCGATCGATATAGGGCAGGTCGATCTCCTCTATCGTATGGCCGCCTTCGCGCGCCAACGCTATCGCAGTGTCCAGCGCCGCCAGCGTCTCGGTCGATATCGGCAAGCCGAGCGGCGATTTTCGGTAGACCGCCAGTTTCAGCTTGCCGGGGTCACGCACTGCTGCGGCGGCGAAAGTTCCTTTCGGCGTCGGCGCCGCATACGGCGACAGCGGATCGGGCCCATGCGTCAGGTCGAGCAGCAGGGCCGAATCACGGACCGAGCGGGAAACGGCGTGGTCGATGACCAGGCCGTACCAGCTTTCGCTGACCAGCGGCGTCAGCGGCACGCGGCCGCGCGAGGTTTTCAGGCCGACCAGCCCGGTGCAGGCGGCGGGAACGCGGATCGAGCCGCCGCCGTCCGAAGCATGTGCCACCGGCACGACGCCGGCCGCGACCAGCGCCGCCGCACCTCCAGACGAGCCGCCGCTGGTATGGGCTGTATTCCAGGGATTGCGGGTGATGCCGAAAGCGGCGGATTCGGTCATCAGCCTCAGCCCATGTTCGGGCGAGGTGCTGGTGGCGATCGGGACGAGGCCGGCGGCCAGATGGCGTTCGGTCATCACCGAGTCGAAATCGGCAACGAAAGCCGGAATGCGGCTGCCGCCGTGCGTCGGCACGCCTTTCATGGCGATGCCGAGATCCTTCAGCGCGAAGGGCACACCGGCCAGCGGCAGCTTGCGGTCGATGGTTTTCGCCCGCGTCCGCGCCGCCTCGTAAAGCGGCTCGGCGATGGCATTGATATCCGGGCGAGTGGCCTCGGCCCGCGCAATCGCCGCGTCGACGAGCTCCTGCGGCGAGATTTCTCCTTTGCGCACCAAGCCAGCCAGGCCGGTAGCGTCATGTTCCCACAGGGCCCGTTCGACCGACATTCTTGCTCCCCCAACTATCGGCAAGCTAGAGCATCGGATGCAAAAGTGGAAACCCGGTTTTGGGAAAATCCGATGCTCAAAAAGGTCGGCTCTTTCTCGTCAACGGAAGCCGACGGCGCTCCCGGTGCACAGGAACGCTTCCGTGGTCGCAATACATTGCAGTGGAATGATCTGGGGCAATTGCCTAATTTGGGCAATTGCTTAATTTGGCAGCCGATGACGCCGCAGGACATCAGCGACCTGATCGTCCGGACTTCGATGAAGGACCGGGCTGCGTTCGATCTGCTCTACCGGCAGACCAGCGCGAAACTTTTCGGCGTCTGCCTTCGTGTATTGAAGGACCGGGGAGAGGCGGAAGAGGCGCTGCAGGAGGTCTTCGTCAAGATATGGACGAAGGCGGACCGTTTCGCCGTCTCGGAGCTAAGCCCGATTTCCTGGCTGGTGGCCATTGCGCGCAATCACGCGATCGATCGGATAAGGGCGCGGCGAGAGCCTGTCGCCTATATCGACGCTGCGCTCGACGTCGCCGATCCGGCGCCGGGACCGGAGGCTGCGGCTGTTGCGGGCGGTGAATCCGGGCGCATCTATCGTTGTCTCGACGAATTGGAAAAGGACCGGGCGGCGGCCGTCCGGGGCGCTTATCTGGACGGCGAAAGCTATGCCGAACTGGCGGCGCGCCATGACGTGCCGCTGAACACGATGCGAACCTGGCTGCGGCGCAGCCTGTTGAAGCTCAGAGAGTGTCTTGAAAGATGACGCTGGCAGAGGATGACGGACCGGAATCTGGGGGCGACGACCTGTTTGCCGCCGAATACGTTCTTGGCGTCCTGGCCGCGGACGAACGCGAAATTGCGTCACGCCGCATCGACGCGGACGCCGCTTTCGCGCACCTTGTCGATGCCTGGGAGGCGCGTCTTTCGCCGATGGCCGACGCCTATCCGGAGACAGAGCCGCCGATCAGAGTCAAGGAGGCATTGGATCGCCGGCTGTTCGTCGCAGAGCCTCGCGCCGGCCTCTGGTCAAGCCTTGCCTTCTGGCGCGGTCTTGCAGCCGCTTCCGTCGCGGCGTTGGCGATCTATATCGCCGTGCCGTACCTCAACCCGCCGGCTGAGCCGCCGCGGCTCATCGCCTCGCTGGCTGCCGATGGCAGCGACGTCAGATACCTCGCCGTCTATGATGCCGCGCGTCGCGAGGTCGGCCTGTCGCATGTCTCCGGCGAGCGCGCCGCCGGCAAGGATTTCGAGCTTTGGATGATCGAGGGCAAGAATGCGCCGGTCTCTATGGGCGTCATCCCGGCCGGCCAGACCGCGCGTATGACCATCTCCCCGGCCGTGCAGGAAAAACTTGCGCAAGGCGCCGTGCTTGCGGTCAGCCTTGAACCGACCGGCGGTTCGCCGACCGGCCAGCCGACCGGCCCTGTGGTCGCTGCGGGCGATCTGAAGAGCATCTGATCGCCCCTGTCTGCAAATCACCCCTGTCTGCCGGTTTTCGAGAAGATTTTAAATCTATCGCCTGTGGTGACTTTAGCGGGGAAGCATGCAGGCTATAAGAGCCCTGCCATGAAAATCATGCTCGCCGTTATAAAAAATAAAATTTTCTCCTGAGCGGGCGAAACTCGGGCATTTATCCCCCGTATCTCCTTGCGCCCCAAAGAGGGGAAGAAATAAACTGAGGAGATAGAAATAATGCGTAAGTTCGCGACCCTTTTGCTTGCCGGAACGGTCGCCGTCTCCGCGCTCGCCACCGCCGCCTATGCCGAAAATCCGATGGTCGGCGGCGCCGCCATGTATGCCACCCGGAACATCGTCGAGAACGCCGTCAATTCGAAGGATCACACGACGCTGGTCGCGGCCGTCAAGGCCGGCGGTCTCGTCGACACGCTGCAGAGTGCCGGTCCCTTCACCGTGTTCGCGCCGACCAACGAGGCCTTTGCCGCCCTTCCGGCCGGCACCGTCGATACATTGCTCAAGCCCGAAAACAAGGACAAGCTGGTCAAGATCCTGACCTGCCACGTCATCGGTGCCAAGGCGATGGCCGCCGACGTTGCCAAGATGGCCATGGACGATGGTGGCGCGCACAAGGTCAAGACGGTTGGCGGCTGCGAGGTGACGCTCAAGGCCGAAAACGGCAAGGTCACCGCGACCGACGAGAACGGCAATGTCGCCAATGTGACCGTCGCCGATGTCGAGCAGTCGAACGGCGTCATCCACGTCATCGACAAGGTTCTCCTGCCGAAGATGTAACGAAGCGCCCGTCGCCAGCGAACGTATGGCTGAGGCTCCATGCCGAGTGCGCGGGTTTCCGCTTGCGTGACCCGCGCAATCTACAAGCGTACACTCCGCACCGTCCGCTGTAAGCGTGGGGCAGGTGCGGAGTGCCCGTTGTCGGGAGCTGGCCGTCACCGGCTTTTGATTTCCATGTGACGGTCGAATTTGGCAAACGGAAAGAGGAGGAATGGTGATGATCCGGCGCGACTTTCTTTGGAGCGGTGCCGCTGTGGCATTGTTGGCAGGCACGGCGGCAGCGCTGCGCATCGGCCGGCCGCAGGATGCACACGCGGCCGAAACCTTCGAGGTCACCAAGACCGAGGCCGAGTGGCGCGCCATCCTGTCCGATGCGGCTTTCAATGTGCTGCGCAAGGAAGGCACCGAATATCCCGGCACCAGCCCGCTGCTCAACGAACATCGCAAGGGCATCTTCGCCTGCGCCGGCTGCGACCTGCCGCTCTATTCCTCCGAAACCAAGTTCGATTCCGGCACCGGCTGGCCGAGCTTCTGGCAGGAGATTCCCAACGCCGTCGGCATGACCGTGGACAGGTCGCTGGGCATGACCCGGACCGAGGTCCACTGCCGCCGTTGCGGCGGTCATCTCGGCCATGTCTTCGACGACGGCCCGCCGCCGACCGGCCTGCGTCATTGCATCAACGGCGTCGCCTTGACCTTCAAGCCGGCCACGGCCTGACCTAAAGCGCTCGCGTTTGACCGGCCTCACGCGACGCGCTTTAGGTTGTTGTCTTATGCATGTCGTTATCGCAAAACCGCTGCGCACTTTTGCGCGACATGCATGAGAGCGCCGCGTCCTTTGGGCGCGCAAAGTTGCTCAATCAGTGTCCGCCGCCTCCGCCCGCCGGCTCGGCCGGCTTGCGGATGACCATGGTGAAGATCGCCAGCGTCGCGAATAGCGCCGTCAACAAATAGAACACGTCCATGAAGGACAGCAGCGAAGCCTGCTGCTGGACCATGCCGGACAGTTTGGAGATCGCCGCCTTGGAGGCGTCGAGGCCGGCATTCTGCTGGAAGTCGAGCGTCATGTTCTGCAGCCTGGTCTGCGCCTCGGCGCTGCCCCATTGCACATGCTCGGCCAGCCTTGCGTAGTGGAAGGCGCTGCGATCGATCAGCACGGTGTTGATGACGGCAAGGCCTACGGCACCACCGAGATTGCGGGTGAGGTTGAACAGACCGGATGCATTCTTAAGCCGGTCAGGCGGCAGCGTTCCAAGCGCGATGTTGTTGATCGGCACCATGCACAGCATCATCGAGGCGCCGCGCAGGATCTGCGGCACCAAAAGCTCCCAGAAATCCCAGTCTGCGGTCAGATAGGTCATCCGCCAGGTGCCGGCAGCGAAGCCGAAGAAGCCGATCATCATCATCAGCCGCGGATCCATCTTGCGCGACAGGATGCCGGAAATCGGCGCTGTGACGAACATCGCCAGGCCGCTGACGAACAGCGCCTCGCCGATCATCAGGGAGTCGTAGCCGCGGATGCGCCCCAGATACACCGGATAGAGATAGGTCAGGCCGTAGAGGCCGATGCCGATGACGAAGGAGAACAGCGAGCCGAAAGCGAAGTTGACATTGGCGAAGGCCTTCAGGTCGACGATCGGCTCCTCGGCGGTGAAAGCGCGCCAGAAGAACAGCACCGCGCCGGCCGTCATCAGGATGGCGCAGATGAACACGGCCTGGTCCTGAAGCCAGTCGTTGTTGGGACCTTCCTCGAGCACAAATTCCAGCGAGCCGAGGAAAGCCGCCATGCCGGCGAGGCCCCACCAGTCGAACTTGCGGAACAGGCTGAGATTGGGCTTGTCGAAGTCGATCAGCGACCATGCTGCTGCGGTCACTATGATGCCGGGCACCACATTGATCAAGAACAGCCAGTGCCAGGACATGGCATGGCTGATATAGCCGCCGACAGTCGGGCCGATGGTCGGCGCCAGCGTCGCCACCAGGCCGATCATCGGCGACACCATGGCACGGCGCGACGGCGGGAAGATGGTGAAGGCGGCAGCGAACACGCTTGGGATCATGCCGCCGCCGATAAAACCCTGGACGGCGCGGTAGACGATCATCTGGTCGATGTTGGTGGCGGTCGCCGCCAGCGCGCTCGCGGCGGTGAAGCCGGCCGCGGAGACGGTGAACAGCACACGCGTCGACAGCATCCGGCTGAGAAAACCGGACAGCGGGATCATGATGACTTCGGCGATGAGATAGGCGGTCTGCACCCACGGAATTTCGTCGGAGCTGGCGCTCAAGCCGGCCTGAATCTCGGCCAGCGAGGCCGAAACGATCTGGATGTCGAGGATCGCCATGAACATGCCGAACACCATCGCCAGGAAGGCGATGATGCGGCGTGTGGGAATGGTATCAGGCGTAGCCGGCCTCGCCGGCGGCGATCCTGCTGTCGAGGTTGCGGTTGCCACGGCATTGCTCCCAAGCGGCCGCTCAGTTCGACGCCGAAGGTGCGGTGCGGCTGTCGACGGCGACGACGACGCTGAGGCCGGCGCGCAGCTTGCCTGTCTTCAGCACATCCGCCGGCACGTCGATGCGAACCGGGACGCGCTGCACGACCTTGGTGAAGTTGCCGGTGGCGTTTTCCGGCGGCAGCAGCGAGAACACCGCGCCGGATGCCGGCGCCAGCGACGAGACAGTGCCTTCGAAATCCTGGCCGTCGATCGCGTCGACCGAAATCCTGACCTTTTCACCAGGCACCAGCCGGGCAAGCTGGGTCTCCTTGAAATTGGCGACGATATAGAGCTTGTCCATCGGCACGATGACGGCGAGCTTCTGTCCGGGGCTGATCAGGTCGCCCTGCTCGACCGAGCGGTTGCCGACGACACCGTCATAGGGCGCGCGCAGCACGGTGAAGGACAGGTCGCGTGCGGCCTTGTCCCTGGCAAGTTGCAGCGACGCCAGCGTGCTTGCCGTCTCCGCGCGCTGCGCTTGGAGCACACCGATATTGGCCTCAGCCGCCGCGATCTGGGCGTCGGCACCGACAAGGGCGGCATTGGCCTGCTCGACCGCGGTCTGGGCATCGTCCAGTTGGGCCTGGGTGCCGACATGTGTCTTGAGCAATTGGGCGGCGCGCGCTTGGACACGCGCCGCATTGGCGGCGGCGGCCTGGTCGGCGGTCTTCTGCGCCTGCGCCTGCTCGAGCGAGGCGCGCGCCGCCTCGGTCTGGGCGTCGATACGATCGAGCGTCTTGCTCAAGGTGGCGATCTGCGCCTCGGCCTGGGCGACCGCTATTTTGTAGTCGCCATTGTCGACGACCAGCAGCGGGTCGCCGGCCTTGACCTGCTGGTTCTCGGTCACCTTGACCTGATCGACATAGCCGGAAATTTTCGGCGAAATGAACGCCATGTCGGCCTGGACATAGGCGTCGTCGGTGGAGATCATGAAACGCCCGTCGGTCCAGTAGTCATAGCCAAACCAGGCGCCTGCGCCCAGCAAGCCAAGCGCAAGGATCGGCAACAGAAAGGAGCGTGCCGAGCGTTTCTTTTTGGCCGGCGCCTCGGCCGGAGGGCTTGTTGCGGGTTCAGTCGGTGGGTTCGGCGCTTCGATTGCCGGCGCAACCTTGGCGTTGGGGAAGGGGCGGACTTCGGCGGTTGGGGTCGCGTTCGAGGACATGGCATCTCTCTTGGCATCGCTAGAAACCGGGCATCAGACTGAACCGTTCGGTTCGATGCTGACGTTGACTTAGCGCGGTGAGAGGCCCATATCAAGGATGATCGAACCGATCGGTTCGAATTTTTTCGAGGTGTGACGTTATGACCGAGCCCGACAAGGACCAGTGCGATCTGCTGGATGGCCTGCGTCGCGGCCGCCCGGCGGCGGGACAGGACCCGGTCAAGCGCAACCAGATCATCGAGGGCGCGCGTCGTGTCTTCATCGACAAGGGCTTCGAAGCGGCGTCGATGAACGACATCACCCGCGAGGCCGGCGTTTCCAAGGGCACGATCTATGTCTACTTCGCCAACAAGGAAGAGCTGTTCGAGGCGCTGATCGAGGAAGAGCGCGGCACGATCTTCAAGAACATGTACGATCTGCTCGACCGCGCCGACGATCTTCGCGAGACGCTGGTGAAGTTCGGCAAGGTGCTGTCCCTCAAGATCACCTCGGCCAAGGTCGTCCAGGCGCAGCGCACCGTGATCGGCGCGTCCGACAGGATGCCCGAACTTGGCGCGCGTTTTTACGAACGCGGCCCAAAACGCGGCCACGACAAGGTTGTTGCTTTTCTCAATGCCGCCATCGAGCGCGGCCTGCTCGAGATCGACGATGTCGATCTTGCCGCCTATCAGTTCACCGAACTGTGCCTGGCGGGTCTTTTCCGTCAGTGCATATTCGCCTACCGCACCAAAGCCCCGAGCCAGGATGAAATCGACCACATCGTCAGGTCGGGCGTCGGCATGTTCCTGAAGGCTTACGGCACCGAAAGGCTTGCCACGGAAGAAAGCACCCAGACGATAGCGCTGGAGGCAAAGTCCTAAAGCGCGTCGCGTTTGACCGGGCTCACGCGACGCGCTTTAGGATGTTGTTTTTGCATGTCGCCATTTCAAAACCGCTGCACACCCACGGGTCAAGCCTGAGGGCATGCTTTTGCGCGACATGCGTTAGCCGCCATCGGCCGCCAGCACGATCGCCGCGCGCAAGTCCTCGAGTCCCTCGTTCTTTTCCGACGACGTGGCGAGGACGAACGGAAACGCGGCCGGCCGCTTCTTGATCTTCTGCAGTGTCTCTTCGATCAATCGTGGCACGCCGGCCGCCTTGATCTTGTCGGTCTTGGTCAGCACGATCTGATAGGACACCGCCGCCTTGTCGAGCAGCGACAGCACTTCGTCGTCCTTGGCCTTGATGCCGTGGCGGGCGTCGATCAGCACGTAGACGCGCTTCAGGGTGACGCGGCCCTTGAGATAGTCGAAGACGAGTTTCGTCCAGTCGTCGACCTTTTCCTTGGGCGCAGTGGCGTAGCCGTAGCCCGGCATGTCGACCAGCGCCATCGGCGGCAGGTCGGCGCCTTCGCCGGAAAACCCGCCCGGAACGAAATAGTTGAGTTCCTGCGTCCGCCCTGGCGTATTGGACGTGCGCGCCAGTCCCTTCTGATTGACCAGCGCGTTGATCAGCGACGATTTGCCGACATTCGAGCGGCCGGCAAAGGCGATCTCCGGCGGTCCTTCCGGCGGCAGGAACTTCATCGCCGGCACGCCGCGGATGAATATCCACGGCCGCGTGAACAGCTCGATGCCGATCACGGACTTGTTCAACGCGTTCAAACCGCTGCCTCCAGAACAGAAATATCGGCGCCACGAATGGCATTGAGGTTGCGGCTGATCTTTTCCACCGGCCAATCCCACCACGCCGCCGCCAAAAGCCGCCGGATGGTCCTGTCGTCGAAACGCATCTTAACCACCTTGGCCGCATTGCCGGCGACGATCGCATAGGGCGCCACGTCATGCGTCACCACCGACTTTGCCGCAACGATGGCGCCATGGCCGATCGCCACGCCGGGCAGGATCGCCGCTTCCATGCCGATCCATACATCATTGCCGATCACTGTGTCGCCGCGCAATTCCTTCGACCAGGTCGCCGGATCGAAACCCTCTTCCCAGCCATGACCGAAGATGTTGAACGGATAGGTCGAAAAGCCGGACATGGCATGATTGGCGCCGTTCATGATGAAGCGCGCGCCCTCGGCGATGGCGCAGAACTTGCCGATGATCAGCCGGTCGCCGATGAATGGATAGTGATGAAGCACGCATCGCTGGGCGAATTTGTCCGGCCCGTCCGGATCGTCATAATAGGTGAAGTCGCCGATCTCGATGTTCGGCGCCGTGACCAGCCCCTTCAGGAAGCCGACGCGGCTATGCATCGGGATCGGGTGCTTGATGTTGGGGTTGGGTCCGATCATGGTCTGGCTCCATCGACGAAACAGCAGGTCAAATAGCGCGATCCGCCCGGCAGCACCGACCGCGTGCGCAGCGGATCATCCTTACCTGTTCATCGACGGGAACGCGCTCCTGAAACGACAGCGGAGCTTATAGGGCGCGGCGGCGTCTACCGCCGCGCCGGGCTTTCCTGGATTCGGCAGGCAGCGCCGTCTATTCCGCCGGCGACGGTTTCTTCCGGAACAGTGCGACCAGATTGTCCCACAATTCGATCTTGGCGCCCTGCCGCTTCATGATCACGCCTTGCTGGATGATCGAAAGCAGATTGTTCCAGGCCCAGTAGATGACGAGGCCGGCCGGAAAACCCGCCATCATGAACGTGAAGACCACCGGCATCCAGGTGAAGATCATGGCCTGCGTCGGGTCCGGCGGCGTCGGGTTCATGCGCATCTGCAGGAACATGGTCAGGCCCATGATCAGTGGCCAGACGCCGATCATCAACATATCCGGCAGCGCGATCGGGATGAGGCCGAACAGGTTGAAGATCGAGGTCGGATCGGGCGCCGCCAGATCCTGAATCCAGCCGAAGAACGGTGCGTGCCGCATCTCGATGGTGATGTAGAGCACCTTGTAGAGCGCAAAGAAGACCGGGATCTGCAGCGCCACCGGCCAGCAGCCGGCGAGCGGATTGATCTTCTCGGTCTTGTAGAGCTCCATCATCGCCTGTTGCTGCTTCATCTTGTCGTCCGCGTATTTCTCGCGGATCTCGAGCATCTTGGGCTGCACCTTCTTCATGTTCGCCATCGACGCGTAGGACTTGTTGGCGAGCGGATAGAAGGCGGCCTTGACGACGACGGTGGTGGCCAGGATGGCCAGGCCGAAATTGCCGAAGAATTTGTACATCGTGTCGATCAGATAGAACATCGGCTTGGTGATCCAGATGAACCATCCCCAGTCGATCAAGCGGTCGAACAGCCTGATGTTGCGGTCTTCGGCATAGGCGTTGACCTTGGCCACTTCCTTGGCGCCGGCGAAGATTTCGCTCTCGACCGTCGCCGACTGGCCGGCATCGACGGTGATCGGGTCGGTCAGGAAGTCGGCCTGGTAGCGCGGTCGGCCGTCCTCGAAATAGGCGTAACGCGGCTGGAACTGCTGCTTCTCGGTCGGCACCAGCGTCACCGCCCAGTATTTGTCGGTTATGCCCAGCCAGCCATCGGTCGACTTGCTCGGCGTGAACTGCTTGTCCTCCTCGATCGACGAATATGTGTGTTCCTGCAGGCCTTCCGTGCCGGTGACGCCGATCAGCCCCTCATGCAGCACATAGATGCTGGCAACGGCAGGCTTGTCGAAGCGGGTGACACGGCCGTAATTCGACAGGGTAACGGCGGCCGACCCCGAATTCTGCACCGTGTCCGACACGGTGAACATGTAGTCGCCGTCGACAGAGAAGGTGCGCTTGAAGGTCAGGCCCTTGTCGTTGGTGAAAGTCAGCGTGACCGGGGTCGCCGGGGTCAGCCTCGCATTGCCGTCGACGGTCCACACGGTTTCCGGGCCCGGCACCGTGCCGGTCTTGTCGCTGCCGATAAAGCCGATCTCGGCATAGTAGCCCGTAGGCAGCGCCGCCGGGTTGAGCAGTTCGATCTCGGGCGAGTTCTTGTCGACCGTCAGCCTGTAGTGCTTGAGCTTGAGGTCGTCGAGACGGGCGCCGGCGAGATTGATCGAGCCCTCCAGGCTCGGCGTGTCGATCCTGACGCGCTTCGTCGACGCCAGCGCCTGCTCGCGGCTGGCCAGCGTCGTGCCGTCGGTTCCCGGTGCATTGGGTGCATTAGGAATGGCGCCTTGCTGCGGCACCGGCGTTTCGCTGCCGCCCGGACTGGCGGCTTCGGCCGCCTTCTTCTGCTCCGCAATCCGCTGCTCTTCGATACGGGCCGCCTCGCGTTGCGCCTCGCTGTGCGGCAGCACGTAAAAATACTGCCAAAGCGACAGGATCAGCACCGACAGCGCGATGGTGATGAAGAAGTTCCGGTTGTTTTCCATCGAAAGCCTTGGCCTATCGTGTTCCGCGCAGTCGGCGTGAGAGTTCGGCCTTCAACTGACCGAACGGAATGGCAAGCACATCTTCGCGCCCGACGATGACATAGTCATTGCCTGGCTTCATGTCATCCGCGGCATGCGTACGCACGGCTTCTCTCAGCCGCCGCCGGATGCGGTTGCGGACGACTGCGTTGCCGACCTTCTTGGTGACCGTGTAGCCGACGCGAGGCGCCGCTGCGTCGCTGCGGTCGAGAACCTCGACGAGAAAAAGCCGCCCGCGGCGCTTTTCGCCACGCCGGACGGCCAGGAATTCCGCGCGCTTCAGAAGCCGCTTGGGATGTGCTCCCACTGGCTTGCCGGTTGCGGGCAACGATCTCGTCTTCCGTTCAGGCGCTGAGCCGCTTGCGGCCGCGGTTGCGGCGGGCTGCGACGACGCCACGACCACCCTTGGTGGCCATGCGGGCACGAAAACCATGCCGGCGTTTGCGGACGAGTTTGGACGGTTGGTAGGTACGCTTCATTTGTTTTAATACCGCGGGGTGCGGCCCTTCTTGATTCTGTCACTCTGTAACAGGAGCTTTGCCCGGCCGGCTTTGGCGCGATCGAAACCGCGCCGGGACGAATGGCCCGAGCGTGAGCGGGCTTATAGAAAGAAGGGTTTTGGAAGTCAATCCGGCCTCGACATTCCGGCGCCTCGGGCCAACGGCTGGCGTGTGGCCGAGGTCTGGGCGGTCTTATCCCTGATTGGGACGAAGGATGAAATTGGCAAAAAAGCCGCAATGGCCTAATCTTGGCTGATCAAGTGATCGTGAAAAAGCAGCATGAGTGAAATCCCATCCGCGGACGAAAGCACCGATCGGGCGACCGCAGCCGCCCGCAGGGTGCCGTTGTCGCGTGGATTGTCGACAAAGCTCCTGCTGCTCACCATCGTCTTCGTGCTCCTGGCCGAGGTCCTCATCTTTCTGCCCTGGATCGCCAGCTACCGGCTGAGCTGGCTGAAAGAGAGGCTGAGCACCGCCGCGGCCGTCTCGATCGTGCTGGTGCAGGGAGAGCCCGCCTCGCTGTCACGCGCTGCCCAGAATGATGTGCTGATGGCGATCGGCGCCAAGGCGATCGCCGTGCGCGACGGCGGTGTCTCGCGGCTTCTGGTGGTGGCTGAGATGCCGCCGCATGTCGACGAGCATATCGATATTGCCAATGTCGGCCTGATCGAGGGCATGACCGGCGCCTTGGACACGCTGTTGTTCGGCGGCGAGCGGATGCTGCGCGTTTTCGGGCCGGTCGGCGACAGCGACAAGGAATTCGAGCTGATCATGCCCGACTACAGCCTGCGCAATGCCATGCTCATCTATTCGCGCAACGTCGCCTTCGTCTCGCTGCTGATCTCGCTGTTCACCGCCATGCTGGTCTATGCCGCCATAGACCTGATCATGATCGGCCCGATACGGACGATGACGCGCTCGATGCTGGCCTTCTCCGAGGCTCCCGACGACCCCGGGCGGATCATCCGCCCTGCTGCTCGCGCCGACGAAATTGGCGTTGCCGAGCGCGAGCTCTCGCAGATGCAGGAGCGGCTGCAAAAGATGCTCTCCGAGCAGAAGCATCTCGCCGACCTTGGCCTCGCCGTGTCGAAGATCAACCATGACATGCGCAATATCCTGGCGTCGGCGCAGCTGATGTCGGACCGTCTGCGCCAGGTCAAGGACCCGACCGTGCAGGCCTTCGCGCCAAAACTGCTGCGCGCGCTCGATCGTGCCGTATCCTATTCGGAAGGTGTGCTTGCTTATGGCCGCACCCAGGAGCCGCCGCCCTCGCGCCGCAGGCTCAGGCTGCGCCAGCTGGTCGATGACGTCCACGGCCTGCTCGACACCGAAGGCGGCATCGAATTCGTCAATGCCGTCGATCTGGCTTTCGAGGTCGATGCCGATTCCGATCAGCTTTTTCGCGTGCTCACCAATCTTTGCCGCAACGCCGTCCAGGCGATGGCGGCGGACGCGGAAAGCGCGGTGGTGCGTCGGTTGTCGGTGTCGGCCGAGCGCGTCGGCAGCGTCAGCCGCATCACCGTCACCGACACCGGTCCCGGCCTGCCGCCGAAGGCGCGCGAGAATTTGTTTGCGGCGTTCCGCGGCTCGGCCCGCAGCGGTGGCACCGGCCTTGGCCTGGCAATCGCCTATGAACTGATCCGCGCCCATGGCGGCACGGTGGAGCTTGTCGAAAGCAGAGGCGGCCGCACCACATTCGCGGTCACCATTCCCGACCAGCCGGTCCGGCTCGACCAGGCCCGCAACGGCCTGCGCCGTCCCGCCTGATCCTCGCCCGCCCGATCCTCTCCAAGGCACGAAGAACAAAACTTTTGCCGATCGACTTGCTTTTCGGAAATGCAGTCGCTAGGGAACACCTCACATCGCGGCCGGTCGTCAGGGATCGGATCGCGGGGCCATGCAAAGCATGGCCTGTTGCGCGCCCGTAGCTCAGCTGGATAGAGCACCAGACTACGAATCTGGGGGTCAGGAGTTCGAATCTCTTCGGGCGCGCCAATAATCTCAATCAGTTGCGGCGCGACACCGTTTCAAATCGGTTTTTGAAACGATTTTGAACGGCCGGTTGCTTTTTTGTGTGATTTCGCGCGAGTGGCACTTCAGGAACCCGACGCTGTCGCGGCGGAGGCGGACGCATCCGAGGCGGCGTTCAACTGCTTCGTCCGGCATGACCTTCGCGCATCATGAAAGCGACCACGGTACCGGACAGGAAAGTGAGGGCGGCGATCGAGGCAATCGCCCACGCCAGGCCGAAGAAGTCGGCGGTCAGTCCCGCCGACAGCGCACCGATCGCGTAGCCGAGATCGCGCCAGAAGCGGTAGACGCTGAGCGAGCGGGCGCGCCATGAAGGATGCGACGCATCCGACACCGCGGCGATCAGGCTCGGATAGACCATCGCCGTGCCCAGACCAAGCAGGAGGCTCGCCACCAGCCACCAGCCAAAATTCGAGGTCAGCGCCGTGAGAAAGAGCGCCGACGCCTGCACCCACATGCCGGCGACGATCAGGCCCTTGCGGCCCCATCGGTCGCTGAGCGGTCCCGTCACGACCTGCAGCACGCCCCAGGTGACGGGATAGACGGCCTTCAGAATGCCGATGCGCTCCACACCGAGCCCGCCGGCTGCGAAGAAGAGCGGAAAGATGCCCCAGCTCATGCCGTCATTGAGGTTGTTCACCAGCCCGGCCTGCGAAGCGGCAAAGAGGTTGCGATCCCGAAAGGAGGTCAACGCAAAGACCTCGCGGAAGGAAAGGGGTGAGGCCTCGCGGGGATGGTTCGCCAGTTCCGCACGCACATGATCGCGCGTGTCGCGCACGAGCAGGATCGAGAGCACCGTGCCCAGCACTGCGTAGCCGACGCCGAGATAGATCGGGATTGGTCGCAGACCGTAGCGACTGGCGAGATAGCCGGTGAGAAAGGCGGTGATCCCGACTGCGAGGTAACCGGCAAACTCGTTGAGCCCTACGGCGAGGCCACGGCCCTTCGGGCCGACAAGGTCGACCTTCATGATGACGGTCATCGACCAGGCGAAGCCCTGGCTGATGCCAAGCAGCGCGTTGGCGGCGATGACCCAGTTCCAGTCTGGCGCCCAAATGATCATGAAGGGTACCGGCAGGCCGGCCAGCCAGCCGAGAACCAGCACGCGCTTGCGCCCCCATTTGTCGGCGAGCTGTCCGGAGACAAGGTTGGCCAGCGCCTTGACGACGCCGAAGCTGACGATGAAGGAGACGACCAGCGTGGTCGAGGCGAGCCCGAATTCCTCTGAGCCGATCAACGGCACGACGGTGCGTTCGATGCCGACCATGCCGCCGACGAATGCATTGATAAGCACAAGCAGCGCGAACTGCCGCCAGTTGGCCTTGAGACCGAGGCTCACTGCTGGCGCCGCGATCGTTGTCATGCGGCACCGGCATTGATGGCTCGGGTGCGTGCGGCCATCACTACATCAATCCCGTTCGGGAGCCGTCAGAGCCGGAGCCAAGGCTGCTAAGCGATTGAAGGGGCTTCTCGGCCACGGACTTGTCTCCTCGGGGGCCGTGTGATACGCATCATTCAATAATTATGTTGAATGAACTAGCGTGGCTGCTACCCTGATGTCAATCCGCAATCCGAAGCAGGCACTTTACCAGCAGTTCGCGGTTGTCGCGAAGGCTCTGGGCAATCCGCAGAGGCTGGAACTGATCGAGCAACTCGCGCAGGGTCCGCGCAGCGTGGAAGCCTTGGCCGCCAAGCTTGCGCGTCCGGTGGCGAATGTCTCGCAGCATCTCCAGGCGATGCGCCGCGCCGGACTGGTGACGTCAGAGCGCGATGGCAAGTTCGTCAACTACCGGCTCGCGGATGAAAGCGTACTTGCCGCCTTCGCCTCCATTCGAGTCGTTGCCGAGCGGCATTCGGCCGAGGTCGAACGCATCGTGAGGGGCTATTTCGACCGGCGCGACGATATGGAGCCCGTGTCACGGGAAGATCTGGCCGCGCGAATGAAAGACGGGCTCGTTACAGTCATCGACGTCCGACCGCCCGATGAGTTTGCGCTCGGACATCTGCCCGGCGCGATCAACGTCCCCCTCGGCCAACTCCAGCAGCGGTTGTCCGACCTCGCGGCGAAGCCCGAGATTGTCGCCTACTGCCGCGGTCCGTGGTGCGTGATGTCATTCGAGGCGGTCGCATTGCTGCGTGAGCACGGCTTCCGCGCACGCCGCATGGAAGATGGCCTGCCCGAGTGGCGTGACGCGGGCTTAGCTGTCGAGGCTTGATCGACTTCAACTTCAAAGTCAGTCACCCGCCCCTCATTCGCTGGGTCCTTTTTGCCGTAGCAAGGTTGACACGTCACGTTAGTCCGTGCTAACGCGTTAGTGGTGACTAACGTGAACAACAGCTGGACCGCCCTGGGCGACCCCACCAGGCGCACGATCTTCGAACTCTTGGTCGAGCATCCGCGTTCGGTTACCGAGTTGGCGCGTGCCCTGCCGGTGAGCCGGTCGGCGGTCTCGCAGCATCTGAAGGTGTTGAAAGAGGCAGGGCTCGTGGCTGCCACGCCGGACGGCAAGCACCGCATCTACCGCGTCGAACCCGACGGGCTGGCGGCGCTTCGCACAGAGCTCGACCGGTTCTGGATGAAGACGCTCGCTGCCTTCAAGCAAGCTGTCGAACAACCGCGAAAGGAGTGAAAAATGAACACGCAAGCAGCAGACACCTTGATAAGGCACTCGATCGTGGTCGAGGCGCCGATCGAGCGCGCCTTCGAGGTCTTCACGGAGGATTTTGGCAAGTTCAAACCCAGGGAGCACAATCTGCTCGCCGTGCCGATCGCCGAGACCGTGTTCGAGCCGCGCGTCGGCGGCCATATTTATGATCGCGGCGCCGACGGCAGCGAGTGCCGCTGGGCGCGCGTGCTGGCTTATGAGCCGCCGCACCGTGTGCTGCTCAGTTGGGACATCAGCCCGCAATGGCGGTTGGAGACTGATCCGAACAAGGCCAGCGAGTGGGAAGTCCGCTTCACTGCCGAGACGGCTAATCGGACCCGCCTGGATCTCGAGCATCGCAAACTGGAGCGCCACGGCGCCGGCTGGGAAAGCGTGCGCGATGGTGTCGCCGCCGATCAAGGCTGGCCGCTCTACCTGCAGCGATACGCCGACCTGTTCGGGCGTCGGGCCTGACGGCCACATCCGCAAGCATCAGACCGAATCCGGCCTCGCGGCCTGCAATCCCGTAAGCGCAGGAGTTATTCGCGGTGGCGACACTGCCGCGAATAGCGCGTCCCTTCCCTACCCGGAGCCCGACAAGCGTAGGCGCAACAATCACACCGACCAGCATGCCCAACGCCGCTTCGGATGCTGGGACGGCTCCGCGCGAAGCGGATGATGGCCGACGAAGGTCAGAACGGTATAGGCCACAATGGTCACGCATTTGTGAGCTGTATGATAAGCCTATTCGGGATTATGGGTCTAATCTTGAAGCGTGCGTCGTCTTACGTGTCACTAGTAATAGTCCCTGCAGGGCCGCCGCTCAGGAATAATGCTGATGGAACGCAAGCTCGCGGCAATCATGGCCGCCGATATCGTCGGCTACAGCCTGCTGATGGCTGAAAACGAGGCTTCCACCTACACGAAGCTGCGCGCTGTTTTTGACGAGCTCATCGACCCGACCACTGCCCGCCATGGCGGGCGCATCGTCAAGACGGCGGGAGACGGCTTTCTCGCCATGTTTCCAAGCGTCAACGAAGCGGTCGATGCGGCGCTGGCCATACAGGAGGGCTTCGACAAGGGCCCGTTCGAGCTGCGCATCGGCATCAATCTTGGCGATGTCATCGAAGATGACGGCGACGTATACGGCGACGGCGTCAATGTGGCCGCCCGTCTTGAGGCGATGTGCGATCCGGGGCAGATATTCGTCAGCGGCGCCGTGGTGATGGCGGCCGACCGCAACAGCGCGGACAGGTTCGTCCGCATCGGCCGCAGGCGGGCCAAGAACATTCCCGAACTTCTCAACGTCTACCGCGTAAGGCGCGCGGGCTCTGCGTGGTCGCCATGGCGGCACGTGCCGCAGGTGCTGCGCAGCACCGCCGCCCGCTGGTCTTATGGCATAGCCGCCATAGCCCTCATCCTCATCGGCACCCAAATCCAGCCGCTCCCCCTGGCAGCCATGGTCAGCCGCATCCCGGGGGTCTTGTCGATGGACCAGAGCAGCGCCGATCCCCGGCCGTCAGTGGCGGTCATGCCTTTTGCCGCGATGAGCGGCAGCGGCGAGCAATCGTACTTCGCGGACGGACTGGCCGAGGATGTGACGACAGCCCTTGCCCGCAATTCAGAGCTGCAGGTAATCGCGCGCGATTCCACCTACGCCGTGCACGGGCAGGATAGAGACGTGCGCAAGCTCGGGGCAAAGCTCGGCGTCGATTATGTGGTTGAAGGCAGCGCCCGCCGTGAAGGCGACCAGCTTCGCGTGTCGGCGCAGCTGATCGATGTAAAGACAGGCACGCATCTGTGGTCGCGCAGTTTTGACCGTCAGGTCGCCGACGTGTTCACCGTCCAGAGCGAGCTGACCACTGAAATCGTTGCGCAGATCGCGCCCTATATCGGCAGGAGCGAGGCGGCGGCGGCAGCGGAACGCCCGACCGACAATCTGCAGGCCTATGACCTCGTGCTACAGGCCCGCAACCGCTACCGGCACGGCGGCGATGACTCGCAGGACATTCTGGAGGCGCGGGGCCTCTACCAGCGCGCCCTTGAAATGGACCCGTCCTATGCGGCCGCCCGCGCAGGCCTCGCGCTGACCTTTATCGCCAGCGTGGCGCAGAGCGGTGACGGCCGGGAAAACGCGCCGGAACTCCATCTTGGGCTTAGCGAGGCGCGGCAGGCGGTCCGTCTCGACCCCAATCTTGGCCTTGGCTATCAGGTCATCAGCTTCGGGCTTGCCCTGCAGGGCGACTATTCAGGCGGCTTGCAGGCCGCACGGCGCGCTGTGGAGCTCAACCCCAACGATCCCGACAGCATGATGGCGCTTGCAAAGGCGCAGGTTCGCTTCGGGGAATATGATGATGCCGTCGCCAACGCAGAGCGGGCCCGCCGCCTTCATCCGATGGCGCCCGAGTACTACGCCTATGTGCACGGGCAGGCGCTCTACGCGGCTGACCGCCGCGATGAGGCTTCCGCCGTCATAGAAGAATGCCTGATCCGGGCGCCGCGCGATGCAAACTGCCTTCTGATTCAGGCCGCTTTGCAGAGCGCGGGCGGCGAGGTCGAGGCAGCCCAGCAGACGATGGCAAGGCTGGTCGAGGCGCATCCGGCATTCTCGCTGGAAGCAGAGCGCGCTTACCGCCGTTTCGGTGACAGGCCGCTGATGGAAGAGTTCCTGCAGGACCTCGCGAAGGCCAAGGCTCCTGAGTCCGCCTGACAGTTCTTACAGAGCGACTTCAATCATATAGCGGTGCCCAGTTTCATCCTCTCCGGCGCGCCAATTTTGCCATTCCACGACGCCAACACCGAAAATTGCCGCCAATCGCCGCCCGAACTACGTCCGCCGCTTACGGGTTAGGAGTCGGTCGGAGCCGGTCCGTTTGGCGGGTGGAGGGAGTTACGCGCAGCCTATGACCGACGCAGCACGTCCTGCCATTCGGGATGACGGTCGATCTGCGCTTTTGCGAACGGACAAAGCGGAATGATGGCGACTCCTTCGCGCCGGGCATCCTCGACCGCCTGGCGTACCAGTCGCTCGCCGACCTTGCGGCCGCGCAACGCCGCTGGAACTTCGGTATGGTCGATGATGATCAACCCTTCGCCGGCCCGGCTATAGGTCATCTCAGCTTCGACGCCGTCGACGAGCATCCGGTAGCGTCCCTTCGATGCGGTATCCTCCCGCTCGACCTTTTCGACGGTCAAGGGAGAGGCAGGGCCCGGCTGCTCGGCGTCATGCGGCCGCGCCTGACCCCGCCGCCCCGGCATGCAGTCGAGCAGGTCGCGGTCCCATCTTCCGAGATCGGCCGCAGCGTCGTAGGTCGAGACGAGAAACTCCATAAGCGCCGCGTCGGGATTTGCAGCCGACTGAACGGTATCGTACGGCAGGATGAATTCCGATAGGCCCTCATGCCAGAACGCGCCCTCGGGCCGGACCGAAGCGCCCCGGAAGCCACTCGGCGCCGGATAGGCGTAGGCATAGAACGCGGGGTAATCGATGCCGCCACCGCCGGGCCAGAAACCTGCTGAGGAGACCTCGCGGTCGTAGGCTTCCTGGGCCACATCGTTGGGCAATGAAGGAATGCCGCCGGGATGGAGAGGCGCGCGCCGCCCTGAAAAGCGGGTGACGGCCAGGTCAAAACTGCCCCAGAACAGGTGAACGGGACTGGACTTGCCAAGAAAGGAGGTCCGGAACCGATTGAATACCCTGTCGACCGCCACCGATGCGTGATGGAAGCGCTGAACGGCTACCCGATCATAGGGCCGGTCGCGATGATCTTCGGTGAACGGCACGGGATTGGGCACCTCGTTCGGATTGCCGTTAAAGGTCGGCGTGCCACCAAGTTCGGAAATCAACTGCACGAAATTGGCGTGGAACGCCGCGACTGTGGATGGCCCGAGCGCAAACGATGCCTTGCGGCCATTGCCGCATGTGCCAACAACCATATGGTTCCGAAGGTCGAAGAGGATCTCGATGCCCGGGCCGTCGGGGATAGGCGAGGAGGTCAGGCCGAGCGGCGTGACATAGAAGGTCGCATTCCAGGAATGGTTGAGCCACGGGGTATGAGCAAGGCGATATTTCCCGGCGATCTGCAAATAGAGATGCAGGGCCGAACACGTCTCGCGCCAGCCGAGGTAGTCCAGGTGGGGCCACTTGTTGCTCATTGTGCTTTCTCCATTCAGAAACATACCCGGCACGCGACGCGTCATCTCGTCTGAACCGCCCGGGTCCGTGCACCCAGGCGACCTCGTTCTAGCGCCGGTCAGTCTTAGCGCCGGTCAGTCCGGTACGGAATGTGCTCATCTCGGTCATCGATCGGGAGATCGAAACGTCCCTTGCCCCAGTCCTCGGCGGGCCATTCGGCCTTCGCTTCTTCGATGCGGTCCTTCGAGGCGGCGACGAAGTTCCACCAGATATAGCGCGGTCCGCTGAGCGTTGCGCCGCCGCCCGATTCGATTGCTGGGTTCCAACTCATGCGCGTCATCCTCACTTAGGCCGTCCAGACAGCCTCGCCCTTGCCGATACGAATGCCCGATTTCGACTAATCCGAACCGCGAGCGGGAAGAGCGCTTTCGGCCCGACAAATGCCTAAACTGGCGAGCGACCGTCTGCCCAACTAGTCCTGTGATACGTCTAGCTGTGTCGCAGCAAGTGGAACGTGCGGGCGATGTCGCCGAGCTCAGCGGCTCGCAGTAGAGCGACCGTCGAACACGGTTCCTTGACAATGCTTTGAACCGTTCGCGTTCTAACGATCAACTCCCCAAAGATCCGGGTTCTGTTTGAAATACTCGATCAGCAACTCGGTGAGCACCCGCACTTTCCGCGTGGGATGCTGACCCGGCGGGCGGACGACATATGCGGCCCCCGGAGGTACCGGATAGCGTGTCATGATCGGGACCAGCGCGCCGGAGGCCACATATTCATGCGTGATGCAATCGGGGAGCCAGGCGATGCCGAGACCTGCCACTGCGGCGGCGGCGAGCGCCGTGGCGCTATCAGCCTTGAACCTGCCCTGCGGCTGGACCGTAACAATCTTGTCGCCATCCATGAACTGCCAGGCTTCCGTTCCCTGCATGAGGGCCTGATGGGTGACGAGTTCGTCCGGAAACTCGGGTGACCCGTGCGCCTTGATGTAATCGGGGCTCGCGACAAGCTTTCCATGGATCGGCCCGACGCGCTTCGCGACCAGGTTGGAGTCCTGAAGGTAGGCGCCCCGGATCGCGCAATCGAAACCCTCTGCGATGAGATCGACAAAGCGATCGCTGTAGGAAGTATGGATGTGAAGCTGCGGGTGCTGGCGTGCCATTTCCGCAAGCACGGGGGCGAAGTGGGTCGCGCCGAAAGTAAGCGGCATGGCAACCCTGAGGCGGCCGCGAAGCTCGCCGGTCGGGAGAATCGTTTCCCTGGCCGTGTCGATCTCGGCGCTGGCCCGGGCCGCATGATCCCTGAAAGTGGTTCCCGCTTCGGTGAGCGCGGCGCCGCGGGTCGTTCGGGCAAGCAACTGGACGCCAAGCTCTGCTTCTATCCGGAAAAGTCGCCGACTGACGATCGATTTGGAGACGCCGAGCCGGCGCGCTGCGGCCGATACGCCCCTTGCATCGGCCACTGCGACGAATGTCTGTAGATCTTCGATGTCCATTCGACGTTCCTCGTTTCGCGACACAGCTTGCCTGACTATGGCACTACCGCATCACCCAAAGGAACAGCAAATTGCGGCAAGGCAACGTCGCCCACCGGCGCATGTCTCCGCGTGAACCCATTGCCGTCCACAACGGCAGAGAAAGGAACTCTTGATGACCCCCCGTAACGGCCTTGATTCGCTTCTTCGTCCCGAAGACTCGGTACTCGTTCTGATCGACCACCAGCCTTACCAGCTCACGAACCTGAACAGCCACGACCCGCATATGGCGGTCAACAATGCTACGGGTCTGGCGAAGGCCGCCAAGGCATTTAGCGTACCGACCATCCTCACGAGCGTGCTCGCTGACCGAGGCGGGCTCATCTTTCCGCAGATCACCGACGTCTTCCCTGGCCAGGAGGTGATCGACCGGATGCTTATCAACACCTGGGAAGACCAGAAGGTCGTCGACGCGGTCAAGAAGACCGGCCGCAAGCAGTTGATCATCGCCGGTCTGTTCACGGAGATCTGCGTCGCGATGCCGGCGATCCAGGCTGCCGGCGAAGGATGGGACGTCACGGTCATCACGGACGCCTGCGGCGGCGTGTCGGTTGAAGCCCATGAGGTGGCGATCCAGCGCATGATCGCGGCCGGCTGCAACATGATGACGTGGATGGCGCTCGCGTGCGAATGGCAGCGCGACTACACGAGGGCCGAGACCCTGCCTGCATTGATCGAGTTCCTCAAGGATCACATGGCCGGCAGCGGCATGGCGCACCTGTGGGAGCAGCAGCTGCTCAACACGCCCGTGCCGAGCGAAGGCTGATGCGGCCGGGATGGCGAGCTTTCGGTGAGCGTCGGGATCGATTCCCTTGCCGGCCCTCGCCATCCTCGTCCTGCAGAGAAGCCCCTGCAATATCGCGAACAGTTTCCGATGCACGCAAATGCCGCACCCGCTTGCCCCGGCTGGCCCGAAATCATCGTTGGCCACGCCTGCCTCTCCGTTGTGGCAATAGGCGGGGACGTCGGCCTGGTTCGACCGGGCATGGACCGGGTTCCGCTCGGCCGATCGTTACCTCGGAGCGTTGCTGCGGTGCAGAACCTTTGATCGCCGAGGGACAGCGCCCCCCTCTGTCCTGCCGGACATCTCCCCCACTTGGGGGGAGATTGGCCTTCATCAATGATTTCGCCAACCACCAACCTTGCAAAAAGGACGCTGTCCGCGAAGCTGCCAATCTCCCTACTTGTGGGGGAGATGCCGAGTCTTGGGCAAAGAGGGCAGGACAGAGGGGGCGCGAAGGATCGCTACAGGGCGCTTTTATGGCCTCAACCCGAGAAGCGGAGCGCATCGACGAGCAGGGCGAAAGCCGGCGACGCTTGACGGCGGCTGGGATAGTAGAGGTGATATCCCGGCCAGGGCGGGGACCACTCATCCAGCACCCGCATCAGGCGGCCGCTTTCCAGATGACGCTCTGCGACGTCCTCCGGCACATAGGCGAGGCCGAAACCAGCCAGCGCCGCCTCGAGAATCTCGAGGGTGCCATTGAGGACAATCTGGCCGTCCACCCGCACCTTCAGCTCGCGACCATCGCGCTCGAAATCCCAGGCCCAAAGCCCGCCATTGATGGAAAAGCGCTGGTTGATGCAAACGTGGTCGGTCAGCTCCTGCGGCGTCGTTGGCGGCGGCCGCCTGGCGAAATACGACTGCGTCCCGACAACGGCGAAGCGGATGTCCGGTCCGACGCGCACCGCGATCATGTCTTTTGCAATACGCTCTCCCATTCGCACGCCCGCGTCGAACCGTTCGGCAGCAATATCCGTCAGTGCGTTGTCGAGGAAGACCTCGACGGTGACGTCGGGATAGTCCGGCAGGAGCTTCGCCAGCTTCGGCCAGATGACGGCGTTGAACGCGTGATCGCTTGCCGTGAGCCGAATGGTGCCGGCGGGCTTCTCCCGCAATTCGCTCAACGCCTCGACCTCGGCCTCGATCTCCTCAAAGCGCGGGCCGATATTGCGCAGCAGCCGCTCGCCGGCCTCTGTAGGCGAAACGCTGCGGGTCGTTCTCGTCAGCAGCCGAATGCCCAGGCGCTCTTCCAGATCGCGGACCGTGTGGCTGAGCGTGGACTGCGAAATTCCGAGCTGCGCAGCGGCGCGCGTGAAGCTGCCCTCCCGCGCAACCGCCAGAAAGGCCAGAAGCATATCGGTTCGTCCGCGCTGCATTTATGGCTCCACCGCATAAGTTTGTGCGGATTATACGGACTAATCGAGCGAACTGCACACACTCAATCGATCGTGATTGCCGAGAGCACCGTAAATTTCCCGAAACGGTGGCGCGAACCCGGCTGAGCAATGACGATCAAGGAAGAACCGGCGGCAGTTCATTCGCGTCGCTGCCATTCATGGCCCCGACCGATAGGTCCTATCGGAGAGCGGGCGCTAATCAAGGCGCCTCAAGCGTCCTAAGCTTTTAGCGTCGCACACGCACCCAGCGTGTCTTCGGGCCGGGGGCCATCCATATCTTGGGCCGCGAATTGGCGGATCATCACGAAAGCGACAATCGACATGTCTGATAGCCAAAGAACTTCGACAGCCAGTTCGGACATAACGCGCCGGGAGCTCATGCAAGCGGCTGCTGTGACTGGCGGTGCTCTTTTAGGAGAACAATTCGTGCCCGGAGCTATATCTCCGGCACTGGCACAGGCTGCCGGCGCCGCGACGGCGCCGCTCGATGTGTCGCTGCGCATCAACGGGACGGAGCACCGGCTTTCGCTCGACCCGCGCACGACGCTGCTGGATGCGCTGCGCGAGCACCTGCATCTGACGGGCTCGAAGAAGGGCTGCGGCCTCGGCCAATGCGGCGCCTGCACGGTGTTGATGGATGGCATGCGCGTGAAGGCGTGCCTCTCGCTCGCGGCGCTCGCTCAGGGCCGCGACATCAAAACCATCGAAGGATTGGCGCAGGGCGATGAGCTCCACCCGTTGCAGGCGTCCTTCATCGAGCGCGATGCCTTCCAGTGCGGCTATTGCACGTCGGGGCAGATCATAGCCGGCGTCGCCTGCATCAGCGAAGGCCATGCCGGGTCGCCACAGGAGATCCGCGAATGGATGAGCGGCAATCTGTGCCGTTGCGGCGCCTACGACCATATCGTCGCGGCGATCCAGGACGCGGCTGCCGTGTCCAACTCGACGCAGGAGGGCTGAGCCATGCATCCCTTTGTGCTCGAACGTCCGCGCGACCTTTCCGCTGTCCTCGCCCTCGGCGCCCAGGCCGGCCGCAATGATGCGCCGGTCGAATACATCGCCGGCGGCACCGACATGGTGCAGCTTCTGCAGGAGAATGTCCGCCGACCGGATCGGCTTGTGAGCCTCGCGGGAGTTCTCGACGACGGCATCGAGATCGGTCCGCAAGGCCTGAGGCTTGGCGCCGCCGCCACGATGGCGGAGGTGGCCGCCCATCAAGCTGTGGTCGAGCAGTTCCCTCTGATATCCCAGGCGCTGCTGAATTCGGCGAGCCCGCAGGTCCGCAACCAGGCGACCATGGGCGGCAATCTGCTTCAGCGCACGCGCTGTCCCTACTTTCGCGATGTCGGCTACGAGGCATGCAACAAGCGCGTGCCTGGCTCCGGCTGCGCCGCCCTGGACGGCGAGAACCGCTGGCACGCAGTGCTCGGCACGAGCGACAACTGTATCGCCGTTCACCCGTCGGACCTCGCGGTTGCCCTGGTGGCGCTCGATGCGTCGGTCGAGCTCCGAGGAACTGGCGGTGACCGTTCCGTGCCGCTCTCCGATCTCCATCGCCTTCCCCGCGATACGCCGCACCTCGAAACCGTTTTGGAACCGGGCGAAGTGATCGCCGCGATCACGGTCCCGGCCAATGCTGCAGGACTGCGGTCTCACTATCTCAAGGTACGCGATCGCGCCTCCTTCGAGTTCGCCGTGGTCTCGGCCGCGGTCGCAATCGAGACGGACGGCGCTCGCATCCGGCAGGCCCGCGTGGCGCTCGGCGGCGTTGGAACGAAACCCTGGCGCCTGTCGAACGTCGAGACCGCTCTCGCCGGCGCCGACTTCGAGCCAGCGGTGCTCCGCCAGGCGGCGGCGCTCGCAGCAGACGGCACACGGGGTCGCGGCGACAACAGTTTCAAGATCGAACTCATGCAGCGCGCCATCGTGCGTGCGGTCGAAATCGCGGGAGCACGCGCATGACTGCTGCCTTGATCGGGAAATCCGTCAGCCGCGTCGATGGCCGCCTGAAAGTTACCGGCGCCGCGACCTATGCTGCCGAGTTCGAGGTGCCGAACCTCGCCCATGCCGCCGTCGTCAGCAGCATTGTCGCGAACGGCCGCATTGCATCCATCGACACGGCGGAGGCCGAACGGGCGCCCGGCGTAATCGCGGTTGTGACGCACAGCAACGCGCCCAGGCTCGCCTACCAGCCGCATAAGGGCCTCCCCGACGCAGCCGTTGGCGAGCGCCTGCATGTGCTGCAGGACGACCGGGTGACTCACCAGGGCCAGCCGATCGCGCTGGTGGTCGCCGAGACCCTTGAACAGGCGGTTTACGCGGCGGAGGTCGTGCGGGTTACCTACCGGCACGAAGCGGCGGCCACCGACATGGAAAGCGTCGATCCAGTTCTGCCTACCGGGAAACCGGCGGAGTGGGAGATACGGCGAGGCGAACCCGACAGCGCCTTCGAACAAGCGGAATTCCGGGTCGACCAGACCTATGTGATCCCGCGCGAGAACCACAATCCGATAGAGATGTTCGCCACCACTGCCTCATGGCAGGGCGACAGCCTGACCCTGTGGGACAAGACACAATGGGTGCACAACGTCGCCGAGGAGATCGCCGCCGTGTTCGGCATCGCTGCCGAAAACGTGCGTGTCATCTCGCCCTTCGTCGGCGGCGCGTTTGGTTCGGCGCTGCGCTGCTGGCCGCATGTCACGCTCGCCGCGCTGGGCGCCCGTGTCGCCGGACGGCCAGTCAAGCTGGTGCTGTCGCGGCGCGAAATGTATTACGGCGTCGGCTACCGTCCTCACACGGTGCAGCGGGCCGCGCTTGGCGCCTCCCGTGACGGCCAGCTCCAGGCCATCCGGCACGAGGGCCACCAGGAGACCTCGACCTACGAGGAGTTCACCGAGGCGCTGCTCAGCGCGACCCGGTTCCTGCACTCCTGCCCGAACGTCCACACGCGCCATCGCATCGCGCCGATGAACGTCCACACGCCGACCTACATGCGCGCGCCCGGTGAGGCGAGCGGCATGTATGCCCTCGAATCGGCCATGGACGAGTTGGCGGTCGCGCTGAACATGGATCCCGTCGAACTGCGGTTGCGCAACGAGCCGGACCGGGACGAATTTAGGGATCTCCCGTTCTCGAGCCGTTCGACCAGGGAATGCTACCGGGCCGCCGCCGAGCGTTTCGGGTGGGCACAAAGGAACGCCGCGCCGCGCTCCATGCGCGACGGGCGCTCGCTGATTGGCTGGGGCATGGCCAGCGCCACCTATCCGATGAACTATGCACCCGCCTCGGCCATGGCCCGGCTCTTGCCGGACGGCACTGCCGAAGTGATGAGCGCAGCGAGCGACATGGGACCCGGCACATGGACATCGATGACGCAGGTCGCGGCGGACATGCTGGGCCTGCCGATCGAGCGGGTCAAGTTCACGCTTGGCGACACCCGCCTGCCGCGCGCCCCTATCCACGGCGGTTCCATGACCATGGCGAGCGTCGGCAGTGCGGTGCAGGCGGCTTGCCGCAAGGCGCGCGACGACGCGCTGGCACGCGCTGGCGCCAACGATCTTGAAGAGGCCATGGAGCGTCTCGGCCAAGTCATCGAGGCAACCGCCGACGTCGCTCCCGGAGATGAGACGAAGCGGTTTTCCATGCACGCCTTTGGCGCCGTGTTCGTGGAGGTGGCCGTCGATCCCGATCTCGGCGAGACGCGCGTGCGGCGCATGGTCGGCGCCTATGGCGCCGGCCGCGTCGTCAACCCGAAGATCGCGCGCAGCCAGTGCATCGGCGGCATGATCGGCGGCATCGGCATGGCCCTCATGGAGCACTCGGTTGTCGACCCCCGCAACGGGCGCGTCACCAATGCCAATCTCGCCGAATACGCCGTGCCGGTGCACGCTGACGCGCCGCCGGTCATGGACGTGATCTTCGTCGACGAGCACGACCCGCACGTGAACCCGCTCGGCGTGAAAGGCCTCGGCGAGATCGCGCTGGTCGGCGTCGCGCCAGCGATCGCCAATGCCATTTTCCACGCTACCGGAAAGCGCATCCGCGAACTGCCCATCACGCCGGACAAGCTGCTCTGATCCACCTCGTCGAAAACGAAGGGGCTTGAGACATGATCATCACCCGCAGAGACGTCCTTGCCGCGACGAGTGCTTTCGCTGCCGTGGCTTCAGCAGGCCAGGTTGGCGCAGCTTCTGTCCAAGGAAGGAATGAGACAATGAAGATCACCCGAGTTGGATCACAGCCGTCCGGCCCCGGGCCGGCCGACTACTTTACCGGGACCGTGCGCATCGATGCGCTCTTCCAGGCGCCCGAGCCGGCGCGCGTCGGTGGCGCCAGCGTCACGTTCGAGCCTGGCGCCCGCACCGCCTGGCACACGCACCCACTCGGCCAGACGCTGATCATCACGGCCGGTTTCGGCCGGGTCCAGCGCGAAGGCGCGCCAGTCGAAGAAATCCGGCCAGGTGACGTCGTCCGGATTCCGCCTGGCGTGAAGCATTGGCACGGCGCGTCTGCGACCACGGCGATGACGCATCTCGCTATCCAGGAATCGCTTGATGGCAAGCCGGTCGAATGGCTGGAGAAAGTCAGCGACGAACAATACCGCAGCTGAACGTCAGCGGCACCCGGCGTCAGCACCTCTCTCCCTTCTCCCCTTGTGGGAGAAGGTGGCCGAGCGAAGCTCGGTCGGATGAGGGGTGTTCCAGCTTGGCACCGCCGCACTCCGTCCAGCACCCCTCATCCGTCTTGGCGCTACGCGCCAATCCACCGCCCGGGGCGAGTCACTGGCCTCGCCCGCCCTTCGGGCCCCACAAGGGGAGAAGGAAAGATCGATCCACGCAATGAGTGCTTGACCTCAAGTTAACTTGAGCTTGTAGCATTGGCTTGCACGGATCGAAGGAGCATCGGCAATGCTGGCGAACATGGATTTCCACGGACTTCGCGTCGCGGTCACGGGTGGCACGTCCGGCCTCGGGCTGGCGCTTGTGCGGCAGCTCGCCGCGCACGGTGCGTGCGTCGCCTTCGTCGCACGCACTGCCGCAAACGTCGAGCGCATTGCTGACGAGACGGGCGCGCACGGCGTTGTCGGCGACCTCGGCAAGAAGCACGACATCTACCCGATCGCGTTGCAGGTCACCGCCAGCCTCGGCGGGCTCGACGTCCTGATCAACAATGCATCGAGCCTCGGGCCGGTGCCTCTTGCGCTGCTCGCCGACACCGAGTGCGAGGATCTGGAAAAAGCGCTTGCGGTCAATCTCGTCGGCGCGTTTCGGCTGACCAAAGCGCTGTTCGGTGCGCTTGCCACGTCGGCGCGCGAGGGCCGTGGCGCGCTGGTGATCAACATCTCCAGCGACGCGGCGGTGAACGCCTATCCTGGCTGGGGCGCATATGGTGCGAGCAAGGCCGCTCTTGCCCATCTGACGGCGATCTGGGACGAGGAGGCGAAAGACGAGGGCATAAGGTTCCTCGCGCTCGACCCCGGCGATATGGACACCCCGCTGCACGCGCTGGCGCTTCCTGACGCCGATCCGGCCACCTTGAAGCACCCCGATCTGGCAGCTGCCGAGATCATCGAAACGATGCTTGACGCCTTGCCGGCTGGCGCAGCACTTCGCGCCGGGGCACGTGGATGTTTGCCGCCGACCATCCGGATCGGCGCTCCGCCAGGCTGTTGGTCGTCAAGGCGGACGGCGCGATGACCGACCTGCCGCGCGCTGACCTCGCGAAGCTGTTCGAGCCCGGCGACCTGGTCGTCGCCAATGACGCCGCGACCTTGCCTGCCAGCTTGCACGGCACGCATGCCCCCAGCAGTGAAGCGATCGAGATCCGCCTGGCGGGCTGGCTGTCACTTGCCGATCCAACGCGTTTCGTGGCGATTGCCTTCGGCGCGGGCGATCACCGCACGCGCACCGAAGATCGGCTGCCTGCGCCTCCACTGTCACCAGGCAATCGCCTCCGGCTCGGCCCGCTTGAAGCCGTTGTGGAGCGCCTTCTCGACCATCCCCGCCTTCTCGAGCTGCGCTTCTTGGGCAACCGCGCAGCTGTGCTTGCAGGACTGGCGCAGCACGGCCGGCCGATCCAATACGCGCATGTTCCCGAGCCGTTGGCACTTTGGGATGTTTGGACGAAGATTGCCGCCCGGCCGATCGCGTTCGAGGCGCCATCGGCAGGCTTTGCGCTCGACTGGCGCAGGCTTCAAAGCTGGCGGCGGCATGATGTCGGCTTCGCAACACTCACGCATGCCGCGGGCATTTCCTCCACCGGGGATCACGCGCTCGACTCGCGCCTTCCCTTCGACGAGCCATACCGCATCCCCGAGCACAGCGCGGCAAAGGTCGCGCGGGCAAAGCTGCGCGGCAGCCGCATCGTCGCGGTCGGCACGAGCGTAGTGCGTGCGCTTGAGGCGGCGGCCAATCCCGATGGCAGCGTGCGTGCAGGCAATGGCATTGCGACCGGCCGCGTCGCGCGGAAGACGCCGCTTCGCGTGGTCGATGCGATTCTCACAGGCGTCCACCAGCCGGGCGAAAGCCATTTCGAGCTCTTGCGCGCCTTTGCCGACGATGCCCTGCTCGCCAAGGCCTCGGCAGCCTTCGCCGCTTACCGATACCGCGCGCATGAATTCGGCGATTCCATGCTGCTCAATCGGCAACTGCTGGATCGATCGAACGAACCGAACCGTGCGCGAGACGCAGCCTCTACTCTATAGGCGATCCGAGATCTTGGTTTTCCAGGGCTTCCGGAAAACCATGTTTTAACAGGTACTTGATTTAGAATAACTATTTTGACCTTAGTAGCTACGAATCGAGGGTCAGGAGTTCGCATCTCTTCGGACGCGCCAATCGGCAGTACATTCCAAAATCGTGTCGCGACGTCCAGTTCTGACCCAACGGCGACTTTTGTCTGGACCCGTCGGTGGGTCTCGTCAGGGTGGAAACCGGAGTACGGCGCGAACCTAACAGAGAGCTGCTGTTCACTGCTGCTCTACGCTCAGTCCTCGGACAAGCCGGCCAGAGAACTGTCCTTCCAGAAGCGACGCGGGATCAAGGGACGTCGCCTGGCCGGACGTGACGCGCAGGAGAGGGCATCTTTGCAACCGCGACGATCACTCCGGCACGCCGGAGATGCCCAGCGCCTCGACGTAACTCTCGGCGAACACCTTGTCCCGCCACGGGTTGATCTGTCTCTGCAGGGTGAGCGTGTAGGTCGGGAACGCCTCCATCAGCCGCCGCGCCGCCGCCTGCGCCTCGTCCAGCCGGTTGAGTTTGACCAGCGCCATGATCACCACCCGGTGCGAGGAGCCGTAGTTCGGCATCTCGTGCAGCGCGCGTTCTCCCCATGCCAGCGCTTCTTCGTAGCGCTCGAGCATCAGGTAGCTCATCCCGATGCCGGAGAGCGCGATGCCCTTCTCGGGGTCGACCGGGCTCAGCCGCATTGCCCTGTGAAAGTGCTCGATCGCCACGAGCGGGCGGCTGGAATGTGCGTTCACCCAGCCGCTCCCCGTATGGCCTTGCGCCGAATTGGGGTTGAGCAGCAGGGATCGTTCGATCGTGCCCAGCGCCATCTCGTAGTCCTTCGCGCTGTAGGCGATCACCTGCGCGGCGAAGCGTAGGCTCGTGGGGTCGTCGCGCGCTTCCGCCAGTACCTCGCGCGCCATGCGCGCGGCGACCCGGGTATCGTCGGGCTCGTGCCAGCACTGGCTCACGGATAGGCTGCGGATATAGGCGCCGAGTGCCTTCGCCAAGTTGAAGCTGGGGTCGATGCTGAGCGCCTCGTTGGTGAGCCGGCGCACGTCGGCAAAGCCTTCGCGCGTCATGCTGTAGAAGCGCGGCAGCGCGCGAAGGTAGAGGTCGTAGGCGCTGATGTAGTCGGTAGGCTTCATGCGCGCCTGCTTGATCTCCTGCAGCCGGATGCTCGGCTCGACGGCGCCGACGACGCTCTCGGTCACCTTGTCCTGCAGGTCGAAGATGTCGCTCACGTCGCCCTCGAAGCGGTCGGCCCAGACATGGTGTCCGCTGATCGCGTCCACCAACTGCCCACTGATGCGCACCCGCGATCCTGCTCTGCGGATGCTGCCTTCGAGCACGTAGCGGACGCCCAGCTCGCGTCCGACCTGGCGCAGGTCCACCGCCCGGCCCTTGTAGGTGAAGGACGAATTGCGGGCGATCACGAAGAAGGAGTTCACCCGGCTCAATCCCGTGATGATGTCCTCCACCAGCCCGTCGGCGAAGTATTCCTGGTCGGGGTCGCCGCTCATGTTGGTGAAAGGCAGAACCGCGATCGAGGGTTTCTCGGGCAGGGGAGGCAGTGCAGCCACCGAGGCGCTGGCGTCGGTCTCGACGCGGTAGGCGCGCACAGGCCGCTCGATGTTCTTGAGACGCAGGTCGCCGAGCGGCGTGAAGCCGCAGTCGAGCTTGCCCTGAAGGTGGTCGTAGGCGGTGCCCGAGACGACCACGGTGCCTGGATCGGCGATGCTTTCGAGGCGGGCGGCGATGTTGACCCCGTCGCCGTAGAGGTCGCCGTCCTCCTCGCAGACCACGTCGCCGAGATTGACGCCGATGCGGAAGCGAATCCGCTTTTCCTCGGGCGTCTCCGCCTCGTGTTCTGCCAGGGCCTGCTGGATCGCCATCGCCGAGGTCACCGCGTAAACGACGCTCGCGAACTCGCACAGCATGCCGTCGCCGGTGAGCTTGACGATCCGACCCTGGTGCTCGGAGACCAGCGGTTCGAGGAGGTCCTTGCGGTAGATCTTCAGCCGCTCGAGCGTGCCGCGCTCGTCGCGCTCCGTCAGGCGCGAATAGCCGACCACGTCGCAAGCCAGGATCGCTGCGAGGCGGCGCTGCGTGGTTATTGCACCGCTCAGCCAAGCGCCTGCACGCGGGCCGCCCCGCGTCCATGTCCTGCTAACTTCCGGACGCCCTGTGTGCATGGTATCCATCTCTCCCAGTCGCCGCCCGTCGCCGATACAGAACGGAGGATGCAGCTGACCTTGCCTTCACGAGACTTCGCTATCCCGCTTGCGAGGCGTGGAGCGTTCCAGTCGCCGCGCTAACAGCCAACCGACGACCCGCCCACGCAGTCTCCGGGGACGCTGACCACTCCCAGAAGGCCGGAAATATTTCCTGCTCTGTGTAACCGGTTGACGCCACCGTGGCGGGTGCTTTGTCACCGCGATGTAACAGCGAGATGCCCTACGAACGCCCGCATCACACCAGACGTTCGCGCTTAGAGGTGCTGAGGTCGGCAAGTGGCGCAAAGCCGATCCTCCGCTCCGAGAAGTGATCTTAGAAATCAATGGGCGCAGCAATGACATAGCGGTGCCCAGTTTCATCCTCTCCGACGCGCCATTTGCAGCCGATAGTCGGTGACCGCAAACGGCAACGCATTTTTTGTTTCTGGCAGATCAGCGGCGATCTGCGGATGGGAAAGCGCCAGCACATTTCCATGGCTGTCATAATCCTGTTCCGCCGTCGCAACGCCTGGTGATGTCTGATGGATCCACCCTTTGCTCATCTCACCCGCAAAGCGAGCTTGCCGACGTAGTGGGTGGCAAGCGCTCGGTGCGCATCGACAACCCTGTCGAACGGGAATGTACGGGCGACATGGACGTCGAACGGGCCAGAGTCGATCAGGCGGTTAAGCTTGTCGGTCGCGTCCTGGCTGCGGGCGCCATTGTAGCGAATGAGCTCCACGCCGGGCCGGACTTTTGGGTCGGGCATCGCGCCGTGCGGGCAGGCGACCCGACCGCCGTCGCGCACTGACGTCAGCGCGCGGTCGGCCGCCTCACCGCCTACGGTGACAAGGGCAGCGTCGAGGCCGCCGGCGGCGAACTCACGAGCGGCCGCCACCACGTCGTCCTTGCGCCCGTTGACGACGGCGTCGGCGCCCAGCCGCTGCGATAGTGCCACGCCGTCATCGCCCGAAGCCACCGCCAATACGCGGGCGCCCAATCGTTTTGCGAGTTGGATGGCCATGTGACCGATACCGCCGCTGGCGCCAAAAATTATTATTGTATCACCCTGCTTTAGGCCGACCTCTTCCAGGCCGCTGAGCGCGGTCAACGCATCCCAGCCCATGACGCCGGCTTGCTCGATCGTGAGCTTGGCGGGGATGAGCGACACGTTGTCCGCATCCGTCACTGCGTAGGTGGCATAGGTTCCACCCTTGGGAAGTGGCATGGATGCAGCGTACACCCGGTCGCCTTCCCTAAAGCGGCTAACCTGGCCGCCAACGGCGACGACTGCGCCCGCGCAGTCCCAGCCGAGCACATAGGGGAATGTCGACCGCATTCCGAAAGCCCCGTCGTAGAGACCCTCACGCTCGAGCGCGTCCCACGAGGCCACGCCCGCCACTTCGACGCGGATTAGGACATCGCGCGGCCCGACCTCGGGCACTGGCACGGCTCGCACCGTAACCAACTCGGCTCCACCGAACCGGTCGATGGCGGCGGCCTGCATTGTATCCGGTTTTGCATTCCTCATGCTTTTTCTCCTAAAAATACTGTTGGTCATGAAACGGCCACCGCTTCCAGCGGTCGTCAATCGAGCCTCGCCGACGTGATTTGTTGTTTCGCGCCGGCGAAGCAGGAGTTCGCTTTTCGGAGGCGTCCCATGATTGGTTGATGATGAAGGCTTCGATCGCCTTCCTGTCCCTTTTGCTGTCCTGTCCCGGACGGTCGTGCGATATTCCGCTTCAAGCAGCGCGCGGGCGAGCGCCGATCCCATACGTCCAGTGTCTGGGGCACCGATTGCAGGCATCATTCCGACATCCCATATTTTGATTGGCGCAACGCTCGGCTCGCTTGTCGTTCCGAGGAAGAGCTATGATTTGGGAAGCGCGACACCAATACGCACGGATGCGTAAGTGGTTACCTGCCGGTAAGGAGGGCAAGGTGAACAAACCCACCGAGAATGGTTTTGCAACCGCGATAAAGATGGTCTCCGGCAAGTGGAAGCTGGACATCATCTGCGAACTCGGCGCGACACCACGCAGGTTCGGCCGGCTGCGGCAGTCAATTCCGGCGATCAGCGAAAAGATGCTGACGCAGCAGCTGCGAGAACTTGAGGCAGATGGGCTTGTGAACCGAAAAGTCCATCCGGGTTCTCCGGCGAAGGTCGTCTATTCGTTGACGGAAAGCGGATCGACGCTCTGTGCTGGGGCAGAGGGCTTATGCCGCTGGGGTGAACAGGTCCATTGCTCGGGTCAGCCGGAATGATCGCCGCGATGAAGCGACTGCGGTTCGCACTTTCACGTCGCTGACGATATACCCGACGAGACTTTCCAACGGCCGATGACGAGGATATCGTCGACGAACTGTCGAACCAGCGCCTTGTTGGCCATCCTCCAGTTTGACAGTGGGGTGCCGGATGCGCGGGGTTTTGCTGTTCATTCTGTTGGTGCTTGCACCGATTGCATCGCATGCCGCCGCCATCCACGACGCCGCGAAAACGGGCGATGTCGCGGCGATTGCGGCAGCGCTCGACGCAGGCGCCGATGTCGATGAGAGCGATGGGCAAGCCACACCACTCTATCTTGCGGTCAGGGGCGGGCATTTTGCGGCGGCAAAACTGCTCATCGAACGCGGTGCTGATGTCAACGCCGCCCCGACGCCGGGTTTGGGTCCTGCCCTCATGCCGGCTCTGGCAAAACGCCGGATCGATTTGATCAATCTGTTGCTGGAGAGGGGCGCAAATCCAAACTCGCAGCGCAACCGCGAAAACGCCCTTCACATCGCCGCCAGATCCGGTTGCCTCGATTGCGTGAAGGCACTGGTTGAGGCCGGCGCAGATGTGAATGCGAAGACAAAGGACGGCAAGACACCTCTCCATCTGGCGAAATTCAAGGGGCAACGCGAAGTGGCTGATTATCTCATCGCGCACGGCGTCATCTTGCCAACGCCAGCCCCGATCGCGAAGAAGTTGGCTGCCGCCGACGTGGAGAAAGGCCGAGCCTCCTTCTCCCGCCTCTGTGCCTACTGCCACAATGCCGTGCCGGACGAAGGGGGCAATCAGGGACCGACTTTGTGGAACGTCGTCGGTCGCGACAAAGCATCTGTGGCCAAGAGGCGTTACTCCGACGCCTTGCTGGCATGGCAGGGTGTCTGGACATATGAGGACCTGAACAAATTTCTGCTTGAGCCCATGCTCACGACGCCGGGCGTTTACATGGAAGTGCCGGGTGCTCCGGACGAGACTGAAAGAACAAACATAATTGCCTACTTGCGCACACTCAGTGACAAGCCAATCCCGCTACCCTGAGCCCTCGCGCCCAGGAGTGGCGCGGCCGGGTTGCGCCGAAGCCGATGAGCGCTCGAATTCTGCATGGAGGTCACTTCGCTTCCCCTTGACCAATGACCGGTTGGTCCGATCTTGGCGGGGCGGCGAGGGCAGTTTATGGGGCGCAAGTCGGACCGCTCCGAGCGGTGATCTCAGAAAGGCGCAGCAACAATGTACGAGACCCCAGTTTCATCCTGTCCGGCGCGCCAAGCCACACTTTGGGCTAGACTGCAGTGCACGCTCCGCATGCCCAGCCGTTGAGTTCACCTCGACTTGGCTTTGAGTTGCGCTATCCAGCCAAAAATGGAGGCAGCCATGCGTATGAAGTTCCTACTGGTGACATCAGCGACGATGATGGCGACAGTCGTTGCCCACGCCGGCAGCCAGTCCTCGAACACCAGCCCGAATAGCTCGTCGAACAACGGCGTTGTGCGTGAGCGGATTGTCGAGACCTACTGTGAAGATGACTATTGCGAGACCTACGTCAAGCGCAGGGTTTACCAGGAGGACCGATCCTCCCATCGTTACCAGGACTATGATCGTCGCCGCTATCGCGACCGCTACACCGATGATGATGACGACGACTAATGCATGTCGCGCAAAAGTGCGTAGCGGTTTTGCGATAACGACATGCATAAAAACAACAACCTAAAGCGCGTCGCATGAGGCCGGGCAAACGCGACACGCTTTAGGAAAAAGGCCGCCCCGCTGACGCACGCGAACGCTCGATTTTGGGACCGGATCGGCGGCCCAGCTTCTCGCATCGTTCCGAAATTTTTGGCCCACCCAGGACGAGGATGACGGTTCGCGACCTTGCGGCGACAAGGATTATCGCCGCCAGAAGGGCTTGGCGATCTCTGCCTCGACCTGCCGTCTCGTCAGCCCGATGTCGTCGATCAAATGGGGATTGTCCTTCGCCATCTGCTCAAGCTCCCAGCGAAAGCGTTTCCGCTCGTCCCAGGCCGCGATGATGCTTCGCAGGGTCGTCAGGTGCCGACGCAATATTCCCGCCGGCTCGACGGGCGTTGCCCCTGCCTGATGCGGGGCCGATGCAAGAGTATCGTTCATAGCAACCTCCATAGGTTTGAGGTCCAGGGACCTTTGACCTGAAAGAGGCTGAATTCTGCAGGATACGAACAGCGTCGTAATTAAGCTCTGCCAAATAGTTCTCAAAACTTCCAAACGGGCTATAGATACGCCGCATGCAGGGATCGCGCTTTGCCTTTGGTCCGTTCGTGCCTGATTCCGGTGCGGGAACGCTGCTTCGCAACGATGTCCCCATTGCCGTAGGCTACCGCGGGTTAAAGCTGCTTGCGGCGCTCGTTGGACGAGCCGGCGAAATCCTTGAGAAGGCCGAGTTGATGGACGCGGCGTGGCCGGGCACGGCCGTCGAGGAAGGCAACCTCACCGTACAGATCGCGGTGCTGCGAAAGCTGCTTGGCCCGGCTGCAGATGGCGGCGAATGGATCGCCACGGTTCCGCGCGTCGGCTACCGCTTCACGGGGGCCGTCGAACAGCTCGGCGCGAAGCGAAAACCTTTGCCGCTGCCCGGCAAGCCATCGATAGCGGTGCTGCCCTTCGTCAATGTCAGCAACGATCCCGAGCAGGAATCCTTCGCGGATGGCTTGACCGAAGACCTGACCACCGACCTGTCCAGGATCTCCGGGCTGTTCGTCATCGCACGCAACTCGGCCTTCGCCTACAAGGGAAAGGCGATGGACGTGCGCGATATCGCGCAGGATCTCGGCGTGCGCTACCTGCTGGAGGGGAGCGCACGACGTGCTGCGGGGCGCGTGCGCATCAACGCCCAACTGGTCGACGCAGTGAGCGGCGACCATCTATGGGCGGAGCGCTTCGATCGCAGCCTGGAAGACATTTTTGCCGTTCAGGACGAGGTCACCGGCAAGATCGTCGAGGCGTTGTTCGGCAGGCTGCGCGCACCGCCGCCGCGCAACCGGCCCAAAAGTCTTGAGGCCTACGACCTCTGCGTGCGGGCGCGCAAGCTGATGGATGACACGCCGCAGACGGCGCGCGAAGCGCATCTGATGCTCACCCGCGCGGTTTCGCTCGATCCGGAATATGCCGAGGCCTATCGCTGGCTTGCCATGAACCACTGGATGGGATGGGTGCATTCCGGCGGACCTACCGAAACGTCCCGTAGCGTTGCGTTGGAACTGGCGCGCAAAGCCGTGGCGATCGATCCGAACGATGCCGGCTGCCGCTGGGTTCTGGCTTACCTGCTTGCCTATGAGCGCAGCTTCGCCGAGGCGGATGCGGAATTCGCCAGGGCGATCGAGCTCGATCCGAACGAGGCCGATGCCTGGGCGGCATTGTCCGACATCGCGGTCCTGGCCGGACGGGTCAAGGAAGGCCTTGAGCACATTCGCAAGGCATTCCGGTTGAACCCGTTTCCGGCAAGTTGGTACTATCTGACGCTTGGCCAGGCGCAATATGCCGCCGGCCAATACGAAGCGGCTGTCGAAACACTGCGCAGGGACGAGACTTATCGTACAAGCTCGCGCCGCTTCCTGGCGGCAAGCCTTGCCCAACTGGGCCGCCTCGACGAGGCGCGCGCAGAGGCCGAACTGTTCCTCGTCGGCAACCCGCATTTCACCACCCGCCACTGGGCCGCGACGGAGCCATTCCGCGACGCTGTGACGCTCGAGCATTTCGTCGATGGCTTCCGCAAGGCCGGTCTTCCGGAGTGACGTGCCGGCGTGACCTCCCAAAACGCTTTCGCAGCGTTCGTGCGACTATTCCTCAAAGCGACTCGTGGCGTCACGATCGCGCTCGTACCGCCTCGTGAGCGGAAACGGCGGCAACCAGGACTCGCGACGGATTATCCAGCTTTCGTAGGTTGGCATCAGTTGGTCAGGGGCATCCAGGGATCCCAGATTCACTTCGATTTCGTCTGCGGTGCGTCCGAAAATTGTCGAACCGCAGCGGGGGCAGAAAAACCGCCCGGCGTAGTCGCGCGTCTCACCTTCGATCGTCACCGCATCCTGGGGGAACACCGCGGAAGCGTGAAAAAGGGCGCCATGATGCTTGCGGCAGTCGAGACAATGACAAATGCCGACCCGGTATGGGAGTCCCGACGCCACAATCCGGACGTTGCCGCACAGGCAGCCGCCAGTGAATCGGTCCATGCTGCGTCTCCTCCAAAATCAAGCGGTCGCAATGGCTACAACGAACGGCACCGTCATTGCAATTGCCCCGTGCAGGGCCGTCTGCGGGACGCATCGACTTCCGCAGTGGGCGATAGCTGGCTCGCTTGCTGCAGCCGCAGCCAGCTGGACAGTTCGGACGAAGCGGCCCTTTCGCTCTTGACAATTACACTCGTCAACGCACATTGACAGGAAAGATTGTCAATGTGAGGGCTGCATGCTCGAAATCGAAGTCATAGATCGGCCGAGCGCGGCCGCCGCCGCGTTGGAGCCCGTTCGAAGTCAACTCCTCTCGGAACTGCGGGAGCCGGCCTCGGCCGCTACCCTCGCCACACGGCTCGGCCTCAAGCGGCAGAAGATCAATTACCACCTGCATGCTCTTGAGGAGCACGGGCTTGTCCAAGTTGCAGACACGCGCAAGTGGGGTGGCCTGACGGAGCGGCTCATGGTGGCGAGCGCCACAAGCTATGTCGTCTCGACGAGCGCACTGGGTCCGGTCGGCGCCGATCCGGACAGCACCCCGGACCGCCTGTCGGCAAGCTACCTGATCGCGCTCGGCGCCCGGCTGGTGCGGGAGATCGGAGTTCTCCAGCGCGCCGCCACCGATGCCGGCAAGCGCTTGGCGACCTTGGCGATCGACACCGAAATCCGCTTCCGCTCCGCCGCCGACCGCGCCTCGTTCACGCGTGAATTGACTGAGGCCATCACCACGCTGGCGGCACGCTATCACGACGAAACTGCGCCGCAGGGACGGTCGCATCGCCTTGTCGTGACGGCGCATCCGTCACCAGCCAAACCGCAAGGAAAGGAGATTCAGTAAAAAAGATGCTGCCGGCGATCGCATCGGTCGATGCAGCAAGCATCGCAAAACGGGAGGAGCCAAAATGGCGAGCCCGGCTTGGAAAGCACTTCCCAACTCCCGCGGAGTAGCGCTGCAGGAGAAACGCAATTGTCAGGTTCATCCACGCTGGCGGCGCCGACGAAGCTTTCCGAGTTATGCTTGCCAACTTCGTGCGGGCAAGCCGCTGGGGTGCTTCTGCGCAGTCTGCTCCGCAAGCAGATCGAAGAGCCATGCCACGCCCGCATCCATCATCGCGACCTTGGGAGCGACGGCGTTGAGCCGGAAGCCGGGCAACGGCAACGGGGCATCGAGGCTCAGCACGCCGAAACGCGCCGCATGCATGGCAACGAACCGCCGCGGCAGGGCCGAGATGAGGTCGGTCTCGGCGATGACGGCGAGCGCAAACATGAAGTTCGGAACCGTCAACGCAACCCGTCGCGCCCGGCCTTGCTTGGCCAGATGTTCATCGACGAAGCCGTAAGGATCGCCGCTGTCCGAGACGACCAGATGCTGCATGCTGCAGTATCGCTCCAGGCTCGGATCACGCGCGAACGGATGTCCAGGACGCATGGCAATGACAAAGTCCTCTTCGTAGATGCAGCGCTTTTCGAAGCGAGGCGGGATGTCATCGGACGGAATGATCGCGATATCGATGGCGTGCGCCTCGAGATCGACAATCGCGCTCCGCCAGACGCGGGCTGGCGAGGGCAAGATCTGACGCACGCCAACGTCGATGCGTGGCGCAATCCGGCTGAGTTCGGCGAGGAGCGGGCGCAGGATCACGGCTGAGACACCGTCCGGTGCGCCGATTGCGAACCGGCGCATGGCCGTGGCGGGATCGAAGGGCGCGGCAGTCGCCATCACGCTGCGCACGCGCGCCAGAACGTCGGCGATCGGCGCGGCCAGTTCCGTTGCACGCGCGGTCGGCACCACGCCCTTGGGCGTTCTCAGGAACAGCGGATCGTTGAGGAGCCGGCGCAGCCGGCCGAGTCCGTGACTGACTGCCGATGGCGTCAGGTTAAGCCGGTCCGCCGCCCGGCCCACGTGGCCCTCTCCGAGCACGGCCTCGAAGAGGACGAGGAGATTGAGATCGGTGCGCGAAAGATCAGTTTCATTCAGCATATTCCTGAAATCATATCATCGGCTTCATCAAGATCAACATGCAATTCTGCCGGCTGAGCGGTGCATCGCTCGGACGAACGCGAATGGCGGCTCGAGCACCGTCACGCGGACCCGCTCGTCCTGGGTGTCAGCCTGGAGCAGGCGGCCGCGCTGGAGCTACAGCGGACCCAAAGAGATGGCACCGCCCATTACAAGGCCTGTTGCGCCGGCGGCTCTTTCGCCACTGCGGCTTCCTCCTGGCTGAGGGCGCCCGGCCGGAGCTTGAACAGGATCAGCAGCGGCCCGGCGACGAAGATGGAGGAATAGGTCCCGGCGAGGATGCCGAAGATCATTGCGACCGTGAAGGACTGGATCACCTCGCCGCCCCAGATCGAAAGCGCCGCCAGCGCAAACAGCGTGGTCACGCCGGTCAGGACCGTTCGCGCCAGCGTCTGGTTCATCGACAGGTCGAGTAGCTCGGCAATCGGCATCCTTTTATAGCGGCGCAGATTCTCGCGGACCCGGTCATAGACTACAACCGTATCGTTGATGGAATAGCCGACAATAGTCAGGATCGCGGCAATCGAGGTCAAATTGAACTCTATGCCGGCGACGACGTAGAAGCCGACCATCAGGATCACGTCGTGGAACGTCGAAATGATGGCGCCGAGCCCGAACTGCCACTCGAACCTGATCCAGATGTAGACGAGCATCGCCAGCAGCGAGGCGAGCACGCCCATTGTGCCGTTGAACGCGAGTTCGGACGACACTGTCGGACCGACAACCTCGATGCGGCGGAACTCGTAGTCGGTTTCGAGCGCGCTTCTTACCTTCTCGACGGCGGACTGTTCGGCAACGTCGCCGCCCCCCTGGGTGCCGATGCGGATCAGCACATCCCGGGCCGAGCCGAACTCCTGCACCTGCACCTCGCCCAGTTCGAGACCCGTCAGCCGCTCACGGATGTCGCCGATGTCGGCCTGCTGGCCCTTTGCCTGCACCTCGATGCTCGAACCACCGCGGAAGTCGATGCCGTAGTTCATGCCGACAGTGAAGAACAGCACCGCCGAAGCGATCGACAACAGCACGGACAGCGTGAAGGCGTATTTTCTGAAGGCCATGAACGGCACGCGCGTGTCGTCGGGCACCAGCCGCATGACACCGGCGGGCATGGTTTTCGGCCGCTGCCGGCGAAGCCAGAACGCGACCAGCCAACGCGTCAGCGTGAACGCCGTGAACACGGTGGTGACGATACCGATGGCGAGTGTGACGGCAAACCCCTTGATCGGCCCCGAGCCGAGGAAGAACAGGATGACGGCGGCGATCAGCGTCGTCACATTGGCGTCGACGACAGTCGCCAGCGCCTGTTTGAACCCGGAATCCATCGACTGCACGATCGAGCGCCCTTGGCGGCTCTCTTCGCGGACGCGCTCGAAGATGATGACGTTGGAGTCGACCGCCATGCCCATCGTCAGCACGATGCCGGCGATGCCAGGCAGCGTCAGCGTCGCCCCGAGCACGGACAGGACGGCGATGATCAGTGCGACGTTCGCGAGGAGTGCGATATTCGCGATCAGCCCCAGTCGCCCATAGGCGAACAGCATGAAGCCGACGACGAGGACCCCGGCGATGATTGCCGCGAACTGGCCCGCCTCGATCGAATCGCTGCCGAGGCTCGGACCGACGGTGCGCTCCTCGACGATGGTGAGGTCGGCAGGCAGTGCACCGGCGCGTAGCAGGACCGCAAGATCGTTCGCGCTCTCCACCGTGAAACTGCCGGATATCTGCCCGGTGCCGCCCAGGATCGGTTCGCGGATCTGCGGCGCGGAGATCACCTCGTTGTCGAGGATGATCGCGAACAGGCGCCCGACATTGGCCTGGGTAGCCTGACCGAAGCGGGTGGCGCCGCGGCTGTCGAAGCGAAACGAAACCACCGGCTCGTTGGTGCGCTGGTCGAAGGTTGCCTGCGCATCGACAAGGTTTTCGCCGGAAACGATGATCCGGTTCTCGATCAGATAGGGGACCCGCGGCTCTTCCGTCGAATTCAACACCGTCGAGCCCGCCGGTGGACGGCCGGAGATCGCCTCCTCGACCGACATCGACTGGTCGACCATCTGGAAGGTCAGCTTAGCCGTCTGTCCGAGGATATCCTTCAGCCGCTGCGGATCCTGCAGGCCCGGCACCTGGACCATGATGCGGTCCGATCCCTGGCGCTGGATGATCGGCTCGGTCGTGCCGAGCTCGTTGACGCGCCGGCTCACCACCTCGATCGATTGGGTCAGCGCCGCGGCGATCCGGTAGTCGATCCCGGCTTCGGTCAGCGTGAAGCGCAGCAGGCCCGGTTCCGACTCGGTCATCTCCATCTCTGTCACCGAGCCGCTCATGAACATGCCCGTCGAGATCGGCTGCGCCAACCTTTCGAGCGCGCTCTTCGCCGCTTCGATCTGGCCTTGGTCGCGAATGCGGACCTGGATGGAATTGGCGGTGCCGGCAAGCCCGGTATAGCCGATCTGGGCATCGCGCAGCGATGTGCGGACCTCGTCGCGTGCCGCTTCGAGACGTTCGTTGGCAAGGTCCTGCCGATCGATCTGGAGCAGGATGTGCGAGCCGCCCTGCAGGTCGAGCCCCAGCGTCAACTGCTGCTTGGGCAGCCAATTCGGCAGCGATGCCAGAGTGGAGGCGGGAACCAGATTGGGAGCTGCGTAAAGAATACCGGCCAGGACCGTCAGCCAGATGAGAATGGTCTTCCAGCGCGAAAAATGCAGCATGTTCTTGTCCGTTCAGCCCATATCGGGCGCAAACCGCCTCCGACAAGAGCTTTGGCGTTCCGATCGGCGAGCAACTCGACGAACGGAACGCGATGTGAAGTTTTGCGAGTCTAGAGCCGCGGTCGCGCGGCCAGGTTCACGCCGTGAGAAGCGGAGGCGCGCGCGCATCAAAGGCGTGGATCGGCGATAGTTCCGGCCGGCCGTCAGACCATATGCCAAACGGTGCGGCTGACGCAGTTTCGAGCGGCAGCCGCAAATCCGCGATAACGCAAAACGGTTTGCCATCTCTCGCAATGACAGGTGTCTTGACACGGGAAGTCTCAGCACCGACGTGGCGCGCAATACTGCGGGCAAGGACAGTCGGGTGTGTGACCGGTTCGGTCGCGCCGATTTGGCCTTCGGCAAGGTCATGCGCAACCTGGTCGGCTGTTGCCGCAGGAATGGTCCAGAGCAAAAAGAGCAGCGAAGCCAGCAGCCGCAGACCGGCACCCAGGCTAAGCAGGACGCCAGGCCCGTCCCGTCCTCGGCCGCCTCGTCTCATCCCATCGCTACGGCTTGCATACACTGCGACCAATACGCTTTCGCTTTCGTTGCCTCGGTAAGCGGCGAGCCGCTTTCCTGGTCTCACTATAGCACTTGCGTTGCGAATTGAAGCGCAGCTTTCACGTACTCAAAGGGTAAGTCAATTGGCCGATCGGTTGGCAGCCTACCGCTCTCGATCAACCGGACATAGTTTTGCAGGATACCGCTCCAGCCACGATCGGATTCGAAGATCTCACGCACCGCTTCACCGGCCGCGCCCATGTTCTCAAGCTGACGATGCTCGAGCTCGACGCGAGTCGCGTTCTCGCCGGCCTCGGAGAACTTGACCTCGACTTCGGTCAGCAGCGACGGATCATATTGCCAGTCGGCGCGAATCCGCCATGCCAGGACGATGCGGTTTGGCGGTTCCCAGGCCAGCACTTCGCCCCAGTCGCATTCCGTCCCATCCTCGCCACCGATATCAGCATGTATTCCAAGGTGATGGCGGCAAGCGGCGTCGCTATTGCGAGATTATCGATCGGCTGGTGGCGCACGGTCTGGCACGCGCTGGTCGATCAGCTTGCCCGTGCCAACGGCCCAAAAAAGCCGATGATACGCGTTATTCGCTTATGACCAGGGTCGAGGAAGGCTATGTCCAAACCCTCAGGGAAGGACGATCGATCAGGCATCACAAACTTCCACGCAAAGCGTGCGATCCCATGATGAACATCCACGTCACTTGTCCGTAGGATGCGGGCACCGGGACGCTTGGCCAGAACTCTTGCGATGTGCGCGAGCAGTTCTTCCGCGCCAGTCGCATGGACTGTAGGGTCTGTGTATGTCGCGCCATCGCTCCAGACCGGTAACAGCAATGCCAGCCGCTGCTCGGCGTTCTGATCGGACCAAGCAGCACAATACGAATCGATGAGAAGCGTCAAAGGCATTCTATTCCCCCAGATAGGTCACTGGTCTGACCGGCCCATGCTCGGACAACAAAGCCCGATCCCGCTGGCTGACGGCAAAGCGTGGTCCGCCTCAATAAGGCCGGAGACCAAATCCGCTCAGCCAGTCAGAAGGGATCCGCCTCGCACTCCAGATCGGAGAGATCTCTTATCCGGACTTCCCAGAAATTGCGACAACGCTGCGAAATCATCATGTAAGTGGCCAGCTGCAATCGCCCGTTGGAAGATCGCGTCGTAACCGTCGGCCACAGAGCGGTCGATCTTGCGCGCCTCCATCAGCTCCAAAAGATGCCGGAATGCGCCGTAATGCGGGGAGATCGACGAGAGCGTCTCATCGTCGCTGGCAAAACGGCCAGCATCCGTTCGCTTGATCAGGTCGGCGACAAGCCCGTCAACAACAGGCGCTGTTGCGGCCCACTGCCGAGCCAACGCGCCGAGGTCGATCTCTTCGGCCTGACTCACGGCGATCGCATGCAGCGTGCCGAACAGCGCGCCCCACATGAGAGCAAGCAGCGCGCTATCAAGTGCGTTCGCACGTCCCGGCTCTTCCCCGATATGCTGGACATTGCCGCCCAAGGCACGAAACATCTCCTCGTTCGCGTCGAAAGCCTGGCTTGGCCCCGAGATCAGTATCGTCCCGGCATCTGTGCCGATGAAATCCGGCGTGGCCATGATTGCGCCATCGAGATAGCTGGCTCCGTGCTCGGCAAACCATTCAGCGGCTTCACGTGCGCCATGCGGCGTTCCCGAAGTGAGTTCCACGACCAGCTTGCCGCGAATAGCTGAAGCAACAGCATCGTCGTGCAGAACTGCAGCGGTTGCCTGGTAGTCGCTTACGTTCACAATGACAATTTCAGCCGCATTGACAGCTTCCAGGACGGACCCCGCGACAGTGGCGCCGAGCGTGGCCAGCGGTTCGGCCTTCTGTTTCGTCCTGTTCCAGACCGTCGTCCGATATCCCAACCGGAGCAGGGCGCGGGCGAGCGCCGATCCCATACGACCCGTCCCGACAACGCTGATTGAAAGCTTCATTGCAACACTCCATGCCAATAGACGCCAATAGGCGAGCGGCGCCAATGTTTGCCGTCAAGGGCAGAGGTATGTCGGAGTGAATGGGGCGCACAATACGCACCTGGAGGTAAGTGGTTACCCAACGGTAAGGAGAGCATCATGAATGAGCCGACGGGCAATTGCGGCTTCGCAACGGCGATCAAGGCGATCGAAGGGAAGTGGAAGTGGATAGTCTTTGTGAGCTTGGAACGGCGTCTCGCAGGTTCGGCCGATTGAGGAAGTCCATTCCGGCGATCAGTGAAAAGATGCTGACGCAGCAATTACGCGAACTGGAGGCTGACGGGCTTGTGAACCGAGAAGTCTATCCGGGATCGCCGACCAAGGTCGTCTATTCGTTGACAGAAAGCGGAGCGGCGCTCAATGCTGGAGCAGAGGCGTTATGCCGTTGGGGTGAGCAATTCCCTTCCCGCACCGATGCTTAAGGATGCCGTTCGCCATGCGAGTTGGAAGTTGGCTCATGGCGCTTCGCCCTCGGCCGGAAACAGCGACAGCCAATACCGGGCGATATCGTTGCGGCGCATGAAGACGGCGAAACTGTATGTCAATCCGCAGAACTCTGGACACAATGATGCCGATCCACCACGCCAGGCGACAATTTCGGGGCCACCGCCCTTTGCGGGGCGCTTGTCTGGCTTGGAGCGGCATCAGTACGGCGTTTGCATTGACGGAAGTCTGGAGGTGCTCAGCTGGCTGTCAGTCCGTGTGTGCGCCCAGGCGCCACGGCACTGACCGATTCCCGCTCGACCAGCGGGCATTCAAGCTTGGTAATGGGGTAGCGGCCGCGGCCGGGCGGTGCAGGGACTTCCAATTGCTCGATCGCCCATTGCCCCATCGCCATATGCGGCAGGATCGACGTCGTCAAAGGTGGGAACAGATGCCGGGCGATTTCCTCGTCGTCATAGCCGATCACGGAAATATCCCCAGGGATGTGCAGGCCGGCTTCCTTCAGCGCTTCGTAGCAGCCGATCGCGGTTCGGTCGTTCTGGCAGAAGATTGCGGTTGGGCGGTCCTTGAGCGCCAGAAGCTTGACGGTCGCGGCGTAGCCGGCGCTCGCTGACCAGTCGCCCTCGACCACCAGCTCCGCATCGAACGGGATGTCGGCCGTCGCCAGCGCCCGGCGGTAGCCCTTCAGCCGATCCTGCGCCGCCTGCATCCACGGCTCGCCGGTGATGGTGGCGATGCGGCGGTGGCCATGGCTGATCAGGTGGCGGGTGGAACTCTGCCCGCCGGCGATTTCGCTCGGCACCACGGCGGGGAAGGCGTAGTCGGCGGTATAGCAATTGAGCAGGATGACCGGGATATCGAGGTCGTAGAGATAGTCGGGCGCGGCGATCTCGCGCGTGAAGATGGTCATGTAGATCAGCGCCGAAATGCCTCGCTTGGTCAGTGCCGCAATCGCGCGCGGCTCCATGACGGAATCACCCAAAGTCTGAGCGACCAGCACGACGTTCCCGGCATTCCACGAGGCTTGGCGCGCTCCTTCTATGGCGACGACTGCCTCGGGACTGGTCGCCAGTTGATCGACTGCGAAGCCGATCACCCCGTCCAGCCCTTCGAACGAGGCGATAGGGCTGCGAAGAGCAGAGAAGGCTGGTGGCGCATAGCCGAGACCCCGCGCGGCCTCAATCACCCGATCGCGGGTCTGCTGCGAGAGCCTTATGCCCGGCGTGTTGTTGAGGACGAACGAAACCGTTGCCTGCGAGCAGCCGGCGGCCCTGGCGATATCGGTCATGGTGACGCGACTCTTGGGATTCTTGGCCGATGGCTTTCGGCGCCGGGAGGCTTCGAGGGCAGGATCGCGCAGATCCGTTGGTTCGCTCATGGCATTGTATTCCATATTCCCGGCTTGGCTAACCAGCGGTCGTCCTGGGACATCATTAAAGACGGCAGGACGGCCGACGGCGCTTCGCATTTATGAAACAGGCACTCGATTAATCATTATTACCATCCTGGCAGCCGAATGGCTAGCAGCGCGGAGACAACGATTCGCGGTTCTGGAAGATCGATTGCTGGGAACGTGATCCAATTTCAGGCCTCCCTTCTTTCCGCACGGCAGGCTGCCATTCGCCAGCGACAACCGGGTTTCCAACCAGAGACTAATACTATTTACTAATAGCAGTAAGCGTTCTATTCTCAATTCGTCATGCCCGGCTCGGGACCGAACGGGCCATGACGGGAAGCAGGCGTGTGGCGCGGCATCCGGGCTCTTGGGCCGGCAAAGCAACGCCACGCAATTACTGAAATGTCAGACAAATCCGACTATACGAACTGCCAATGAGTCTCTAAAGTCCAAAATCGCGGCTGGGATGGCGCCGTTCTTTCGCTGCCAGCACCCTTGAGGAGGAGGGCGTCCAAGCCGCATTCGACAAAGTTCAGATCAGCGAAAATGACTGAATCAAATGGGAGGTTGAACATGAAATCTGCGATACGAAATGTGTCCGTCGCCGCAGCGGCCCTGGCTCTCGGTCTGTCCTTCACGGCGATCGCCGGTGCCCAGGACAAACCGACGCTGGCCTTCGTCGTCAACGGCGCTTCCGATTTCTGGAAGGCGGCCGAAGCCGGCGTCAAGAAGGCCCAGGCCGAATTGCCCAACTACAATCTCGAGCTCAAATATCCGGAACAGTCGTCGGTCGCCATCCAGCAGCGGCTGATGGATGATCTGGTGACGGCCGGCGTCAAGGCGATCATGGTTTCGGCCGTCGATCCCAAGACCTCGACCGACGGGCTCAACAAGATCGCCTCTGAGACGGCGCTGTTCACCACCGACAGCGACGCGCCGCAGACCAAGCGTATCGCCTATATCGGCTCGTCCAACATCGATGCCGGCAAGCAGGCGGCCGAGATCGCCAAGAAGGCGATGCCCGACGGCGGCAAATGTCTCGGCTTCGTCGGCCTGCTCGGCGCCGACAATGCCAAGGAGCGCATCGAAGGCATGAAGGAAGGGCTCGCCGGCACCAAGATCGAGCTGATCGACGTGCGTGGCGACGACATCGACCAGGCCCGCGCCAAGAAGAACGTCGAGGACGCGCTGGTCGCCAGCCCAGACGTCACCTGCATGGTCGGCTTCTATTCCTACAACACGCCGCGCATCTATGAAGCGCTGCGCGACGCCGGCAAGCTCGGCCAGATCACGGTCGTCGGCTTCGACGACGATCCGATCACGCTCGGCGGCGTCAAGGAAGGCACCGTTGCCGCCACCGTCGTGCAGCAGCCGTTCGAATGGGCCTACCAGGGCATGAAGCTGATGGCGGCCTATCTCGAGGGCGACAAGTCGGGCATTCCGGAGAACGGCCTGATCATCATCCCGACCAAGATCATCGGCAAGGACGACGTCGACGCCTATGCCGCCAATCTGAAAGCGATGTCCGGAAACTGAGCGTCGTCGGCGCTGGCCCTTCATCCCCCTTCTTCCCGTGCAGAACGGGGAGAAGGGCAGTGGTTGCAACGCTGGCGAATCCTCCGATTTTTACGGGGAGAGGGTTAGGGGTGAGGAGGCAGCGCGACGCTGGCGTGACTGGCTCCGCTTGTTATTGACGGGCCTGATCAGGCTCGTCAATCTGCGGGGAGGCTGGTCCGCCAACTGCTGTCAGGCATGATGAACTATTCCGACGCATCCATCGGCGCATCCACGATTGCCCCGTTCCTCAGTCTCGAGGGCGTGCGCAAGACCTATCCCGGCGTGGTCGCGCTGGACGGGTTTTCGCTGGAGGTCAGGCCTGGCGAGGTTATCGGCCTCGTCGGCGAAAACGGCGCCGGCAAGTCGACGCTGATGAAGATCCTCGGCGGGGTGACCACACCCGACACCGGCACGATCACCGTCGACGGCGTCGCCCATGACGGGCTGACGGTCGAGGCCAGCATCGGTTCCGGCATCGCCTTCGTCCACCAGGAACTCAACCTGTTCGAAAACCTCGACGTTGCCGCCAACATCTTTTTCGGCCGCGAGCCGTTGCGCGCCGGTCCGCTCAGGCTTGTCGACCGCACCAGGCTGCGCACGCTGGCGGCGCCGCTGCTCAAACGCGTGGGCGCGAATTTCTCGGCAAACACCCCGGTATCGGCGCTGTCGCTTGCCCAGCAGCAGATGGTCGAAATCGCCAAGGCGCTGTCGATCGAGGCGCGGCTGGTCATCCTCGACGAGCCGACGTCGAGCCTGCCCCTTGCCGAAACCGACAAGCTGCTCGATGTCATCAAGGCGCTGAAGGCCGACGGCATCAGCGTCATCTTCATCTCGCATCGTCTTCACGAGGTCGAGCGGGTTGCCGATCGCGTCGTCGTGCTGAGGGACGGCATGCTTGCCGGCACGCTGCCGAAGAACGCCATCAACCACGACTCTATGGTCAAACTGATGATCGGCCGCATGCTGAAGGAGCGGGAGAAGGCCGCAGAATCGGCGCGCCCGCCCGGCGCCGTCGCACTGTCGGCCAAGGCCGTTCGCACCAGCGCCTATCCAGACCGACCGGTCGATCTCGGCGTCAGGCGCGGCGAAATCCTTGGCCTGGCGGGTCTTGTCGGCTCGGGCCGCACAGAGCTGGCGCGCGTGCTTTTCGGCATCGAGAAGAGCCTTGGCGGCGCGCTCCAGCTTGATGGAAAAGATCTGGTTCTTGGTTCGGCGGCCGACGCTGTGGCCAACGGGATCTTCCTCGTCCCCGAGGATCGCAAGCTGACCGGCATCCTGCTCGACCTGTCGATTGCCCAGAATATTTCACTCCCCAATCTGCCGGCGCATGCCCGGCGATCCCTGGTCTCTGCCCGCGCCGAAGCTGTCACCGCCGAGAAGCAGAAACGCAATCTCGGCATCAAGGCGCCCTCGGTGGCGACGCGCACTGGCACGCTGTCCGGCGGCAACCAGCAAAAGGTGGTGCTGGCCAAGTGGCTGGCCATGAGCCCCAAGGTGATGATCCTCGACGAGCCAACGCGCGGCATCGACATCGGCGCCAAGGCGGAGATCTACGGGCTGATGCGGGCGCTGGCCGATGCCGGCGTCGCCGTGCTGATGATATCGAGCGACATGGAGGAGGTGATCGGCGTCTCCGACCGCATCGCCGTCATGCATGAGGGCCAGATCTCAGGCATTCTCGACAAGGAACAGTTCAGCCAGGAAAACGTGCTGCTGCTGGCCGTCGGCAAGCAGCCGAAATAGCTTTTGTTTGGCGCAGGTTCCGGTCGCAAAACCGCGCAACACTTTTGCGGAACCTGCTTAGGCAGGCATTGGGGAGAAGACGATGAGCAAGAAAGATCTCGGCCTGCTGATCCTGATCCTCGTGGTCGGAGCGGTGGTGGCGATCATCAATCCGCGCTTCCTGCTGCCGATCAACCTAGCCAACACATCGAACCTGATTGGGCTGTTCGGCATCCTGGCGATCGGCCAGGCCTTCGTCATCATCACCGGCGGCATCGAATTGTCGGTCGGCTCGGTGGTCGCGCTGCTCGGCGTCCTGTTCGTCGATTTCATCGCCACGCGCGGCATGGCATGGCCGGTGGCGCTGCCGCTGATCCTGGTGCTCGGCGGCATCATCGGGCTGGCACATGGCTGGCTGATCACGCGGCTCAAATTGCAGCCTTTCGTGGTGACGCTGTGCGGGCTGTTGATCTATCGCGGCGTGGCGCGGTTCTACACGGCCGACGGCACGGCGGGCTTTGCCTTCGGGCAGAACTTTCCGGAGCTCGAATTCCTGACCGCCGGGCGATCCTATGGCGTGCCGAACAGTTTTATCGCGCTGATCGTCATCGCCATCGTGATGTGGGTGGTGCTGCACCGTTCGGTGTTCGGCCGCTACCTCTATGCCATCGGCAAGAACGAGGAGGCGGCAAAATATTCCGGCATCCGCACCGGCCGCGTCGTCATGGCGGCCTATGTCATTTGCGGTGTGCTGACGGCGCTGTCGGCGATCTACTTCGCCATGTACACGCGCTCGATCTCGCCGGCCAGCCACGGCCAGTTCTACGAACTCTACGCCATTGCCGCAGCCGTGCTCGGCGGCTTCTCGCTGCGCGGCGGCGAAGGCTCGCTGATCGGCGTCATCCTAGGCACGGTCCTGCTGCAGGAACTGCAAAACCTCGTCAACCTGCTCGGCATCCCGTCCTCGCTCAATTTCGCGGTGATGGGCGGCGTGATCTTGATCGGCGTGCTGGTCGACCAGCAATGGGGCGTGTACCGGGAGCGGCGGCTGATGCTGGAGGCAACCCGCAAGGGCGCGGCCGGCGCGGCAGCGGAGTAGTCGCCCCGCCTCTTCCTTCTCCCCTTGTGGGAGAAGGTGGCCGCGGAGCGGCCGGATGAGGGGTGTTCCAGAGAACACCAACGTCTCACTCCGTCCAACACCCCTCTTCCGTCTCGGCGCTGCGCGCCGATCCACCTTCTCCCACAAGGGGAGAAGGTACAGCCCCGTCGGAGAAGGCCATTGCCTTGCGCAGCACTTCGACAAAACGCTCGCCGGCCGCCTCGCGCTGGCCGCTATTGTCGATCGGGGTGACGCCTGGCCCGGACAACGCCACATTGGCGCTGCGCGCCAGCCGCGCCAGCACTTCGCCGCGCGATTCGCGGCCGCGCATCGCCAGTCGCTCGGCCAGGATCTGCGGCGATGCGGTGATCTCGACGACAGCCAGATTGGCATAGCGATCGCGCAGCGCCGGGATGATGGCGCGGGAGACATTGGCGATGGCGACGCGGCCATTGGCCACCGACCGGTCGACTTCAGCCGGGATACCATAGCGCAAGCCATGCGCCTCCCAGGCGATGGCGAAGGCGCCGTCCGCCTCGGCCTCGACGAAGGCCGCATCGGCCAGCGTGTCGTGATCCTCGCTTGCCGTGTCGCTCGGCCGGGTGATGACCCGGCGCACGAACTCCAGCCGGGTCTCGTCGGCAAACAGCGACCGGGCATAGCCGATCACCGTGTCCTTGCCGGCGCCGCTCGGCCCGACGACGGCGACGAACACGCCGTCGCGGATCGGAAACGCCGCGGCGGACAATTCACGCTCGATCGACGCCGACACCATCACGCGACCCGACGTCCCTGCCGCCAGACCGTGCGGACAACTGGGACATGATCGTCAAGACGGACGCGAACCAGATCGGCGCGCCGGCCCTGCTCGATGACACCACGGTCGGCAAGGCCGACTGCCTCGGCCGGGTTCTTCGAAACCATCGCCACCGCCTGCGGCAGGGAGATGCCGTCGACAACGTCGCCGAGGAAAAACGCCGACTGGATCAGGCTGAAGGGGATGTAGTCGGACGACAATATGTCGAGCAGGCCTTCGCCGGCGAGTGTCCGGGCCGAAACATTGCCCGAATGCGAGGCGCCGCGCATGACGTTCGGGGCGCCCATCAGCACCCCGAGCCCTGCCGCCTTCGAAGCTTTTGCGGCCTCTTTGGTGGTCGGGAATTCGGCGACGCGGACGCCTTGTTCGATCGCCTCGTCGACATGGCCGGTCGTGGCGTCGTCATGGCTGGCCAGCACGATGCCGCGCTGATGGCAGGCGGCAGCGATGAAGGCGCGGTTCGCCCCAGAATTCGTCGCCGACTCCGCCATCCGCTTCTCACAAAATTGCTGGAATTCGCGATCCGTCAGCTTCAGCTTGCGCTGGTAGTAGTAGGCATAGGTTTCCAAATCGACGAACTGACGCTGTCCCGGTGCATGGTCCATCAGCGACGCCAGCTTGATCCTGTCATCGCCGTCAAAATGCGCGAAGGCTGCGAGGCAATCCGGCGCCGAAACCTCGCAGCGCAGATGGATGAAATGGTCGGCCCGCAGCCGGTCCTGCTGGACGCTGTCCTCGATCGCATCGGCCAGCTTGCGCATGTCGGCCGAATTCATGTCGGCATCGTCGTCCATGCCGACGCGCAAGGCATCGAGTACGGTGGTGATGCCGGCGGTCGCCACCTGCGCGTCGTGGGCGAGAACCGCGGCGATCGGGTTCCAGCGCACCTTCGGCCGCGGCGCGTAGTGACCCTCCAGGTGGTCGGTATGAAGCTCGACCAGCCCGGGAATGATGAAATCGCCGCCCATGTCCTCGCCGTTCCGGCCGGCGCCGGCATCGATCCCGGCGATCAAGCCGTCGCGCAGCACGATCGAGCCTTCGACGATCTCGTCGGCAAGCACGATGCGGGCATTGTTGAGAACGGTCTCGACGGTCATTTCAGGCAGTCCTTGGAGCATTTGCAGCCAATTGAATCACCGATTGGGATGAGTTGGCGTCGCACAAAAGCGGTTGAAACAAGTAGTTTTCAGGCAGTTTTTCTCACCGGGCGCCGCCCGAGCGCATGATGGGAAAGCACCATGAACGGCGCGCCAGGTTCGGTTTCGACAAACAGGGTCAGCGCGTCCACCGGCACCGGCGGTTGCAGGACTCCCGCAAACAGGCTGTCGATTGCTGCGCGAAGACGAGGGCTTTCCTGTGACGAGGCGCGGCCGGACAGCGTCATATGAAAACGGAAGGTCTCGAAGACATAGGGGTAACCCCACTGGCAGAGATTGCGGAATTCAGCCGGCTTCAGCGAGTCAGGGCTGCGCCGTTCGATCTCAGCCTCGCTCAGCGGTGCGCGAAAACGGTCGAAGTCGCGCACGACGTCGTCGGCGAAGCGGTTGAGCGCCGGCAGCGGACCTTCCGGCACCAGCGCGAAGAAGCCGTCGATCTGGCTGACGACCAGCCGTGGGATCGTCACCACCGGCGTCGTTTCGGCGAAATCGTCCAGTGCCGCGCGAAGCGCGGCTTCCGTTTCGTTCGAAGCCAGCCGGAAGGGCGCCTTCAGCGTCGCATGAAAGCCATAGCGGCGCGCCGAAGCGGTATGGAAGGCGACTTCCGCCGCCGACAGTTCGCCCACGGCCTCGACCGGTCTCGTGGCAGCGCCGAACGGGTCACGGCCGAGCCAATTGGCGGCGATCCGCGCCAGCGGTTCGTCCTGCCGGGGGGTGAAATAGATAGCGTAGCGCATCGAAAGTCCTCGTCAACTCCCGCTGCCATAGGCGATTTGCATGACGAAATGACGAAGCTGATGGTCGCTCCTGATAACAAACTTGTTCCCGCGGGTCATTAGCCGACGATTTTTTTCGCCTTGGGCCAGTTGCCGACCCGGACGGGCAGCGCCTCAGGCCTTCATCAGCCATTCGTGCTCGGGCGCGTTGTGGAATTTCCACGTCCGCTTCGGCCCGGCCATGACGTTGAGGTAGTAGAGGTCGTAGCCATGGCAGGCGGCGCAAGGGTGATAGCCCTTGGGCACCAGCACAACGTCGCCGTCCTCGATCGCCATCGCCTCGTCGATCGAACGAGCGCCGTTCCGGTCGGCATCGGTGTAGACGCGCTGGAAGGCAAAGCCCTGCGGCGGATTGAGGCGGTGGTAATAGGTCTCCTCGAGATAGGACTCGGCCGGCAGATTATCCTGGTCATGCTTGTGCGGCGGATAGCTCGACGTGTGGCCGCCGGGCGTGATGACCTCGACCACCAGCAATGAATCGGCCGGCTTGCCTTCCGGCAGGATGTTGGTGACATAGCGCGTGTTGGTGCCCTTGCCGCGAACCTCCTGGCCGAGATCTTTTGGCGCAATGACGCGGACCGGCAGGCCACCGCCAAGCCCCGGCGCCGAGCAGACCGCGAGTTCGAGACGGGTGTCGGCGGTCACCGACCAGTCAGAGCCCTGCGGCACATAGACCGACCACGGCTTGCCTTCGAAGGGCGACATGCGTTCGCCGAGCAGGCCGAGATCCTTGCCGCCGGCCTTGGCCTTGCCCTTGCCGGTGACGAACACCAGGCAGACTTCACGGCTCGCGGTTTGTCCGGAGACGGTCTCGCCGGGCCGCAATCGATGCAGATCGAAACCGACATAGGTCCAGCCGGCGTTTTGCGGCGTCACATGGGCGACGCGGCCATGGCCCCTATCGGCTTTAACGAGCAGTTTCGACATCCGGGCTCATTCCTTTGGTTCGGTGTCGGCCGAATCCTTGCCGCCGTCGGCCGGCTTGTAGAGATAGAAGAACTGCCAGACGGCATAGCCGGCGAAGCCGAGCGCGATCGTGCCCCAGAACGGCGCGCCGGTGGCAAACTCGACCACGGCCCAGCCCAGGCAGACGGCGACGATGGCAACGCGCCGCCACAGCGGCCGGAAGAACGGATGTTCAGAGTCCTTCATCGGATCAGCTCCCGCATCGGATCACCCCGTTGCCGGGAATAGACTCGCTCAAGCATTGGGGAAGCCCTGCGTTTCAACCGTGTAGCCGGCGTCCGTCATCACCCGCATCAATTCCTTGTAGCCGACTTGCGCCATCTTGAGCGGCGGATTCTTCTTGGGATCCTGCTCGGCCTCGACCACGAACCAGCCTTCATAGCCGTAGTTCGCCAGCCTTTCCACGATGGCACCAAAATCCAGCGACCCGTCGCCCGGCACCGTGAAGGCGCCAAGCGCCACGGCATCGAGGAAGGATTGCTTCTGGCGATCGAGCTTTTCGATCACCTCCATGCGAACGTCCTTGACATGGACATGATTGATGCGCCGGTGATGGTTGTCGATGGCGCGCAGCACGTCACCGCCGGCAAAGGCCAGATGGCCGGCGTCGAGCAGCAATGGAATGCCTTCTCCCGAATGGCGCATGAAGGCGTCGAGCTCCGGCTCGGTCTCGACGACCGCTGCCATATGATGGTGGTAGGAGAGCGGCATGCCCTGCTCGGCGCACCATTCGCCGAACTGCGTGAGACGCCTCGCATAGGCTTTCATCTCGTCCTCCGAAAGCCTCGGCTTGGTGGCGAGCGGCTTTGAGCGGTCACCCTGGATGGAGCGGCCGACCTCGCCATAGACGATGCAGGGCGCGTCCACCGCCTTGAACAGATCGATCATCGGCTGGATGCGATTCTTGTTCCTGGCCATGTCTTCGTCGACCAGAGTACCGGAGAACCAGCCGCCGCAGAGCGTCACGTCGGCCTTCTTCAGGATCGGCAGCATGATTTTCGGATCACTGGGAAAACGGCGGCCCATTTCCATGCCGGTGAAGCCCGCCGAGCGCGACTGCGCCAAGCATTCCTCCAGCGACACGTCATCGCTGAGTTCCGCAAGATCGTCGTTCCACCATGCAATGGGGGACATGCCCAGTTTGGCTTTCAAGTCGGCACTCCAATGTCAGTTCGTTCAATTTTCATTCGCCGACATCAATCACCAACACTCTGCATCCGCCGCTTTTCTTCATAGGCTTTGCGTGCGGCGTTGACCTGCGGCCGCGAAGAAACTTCCGGCACGGCGACGTCCCACCAATGGCCGCCGACATCGGTCGACACCAGTGGGTCGGTGTCGATGACCAGTACCGTCGTCTTGCTATTGTCTTTTGCTTTTGTCAGCGCCGTTTCCAACCCGGCGATCGACGAAACTTTCTCGGCGATGGCGCCGAGGCTTGCCGCATGCGCGGCGAAGTCGATGTCGGGCATAATCTCGTGGCGGGCGTCCTTCAGCAGATTGTTGAAGTTGGCGCCGCCGGTTGCCATCTGCAGCCGGTTGATGCAGCCGTAGCCCCTGTTGTCGAGCAGCACGATGGTCAGCTTGAGGCCGAGCATGACCGAGGTTGCGATCTCGGAATTGAGCATCAGATAGGAGCCGTCGCCGATCATGACGACGACCTCTTCGTCGGGCTTCGCCATCTTGACGCCGAGCCCGCCAGCGATCTCGTAGCCCATGGTCGAGAAGCCGTATTCGGCGTGGTAGGAGCCGGGCGCGCCCGCCTGCCAGAGCTTGTGCAATTCGCCGGGCAGGCCGCCGGCGGCATGAAGCAATATCACGTCGGAGCCCATGGCACGCTGCACGGCGCCGATCACCTGCGCATCCGACGGGTAGGCGGCATTGGTCGAGGCCGTCACCTTGCCGGCTTCGGCCTGCCATTCTTTCTTCCCCCCGGCCGCATTATCGGTCCAGGCTGCCGGCGCCTGCCAGCCGTTCAGCGCCGCGCCGAGTTCGGCCAGCCCTTCCGCCGCATCGGCGACCAGCGGCAGCGCCTGGTGCTTGCCCGCGTCGAAAGGCTGGACGTTCAGCCCGATGATGGTCTTGCCGGAATTCTTGAACAGCGCCCACGAGCCGGTGGTGAAATCCTGCAGCCTGGTGCCGACGGCGAGCACGACATCGGCTTCTTCAGCCAGCCGGTTGGCCGCCAAAGTGCCGGTGACGCCGACCGCCGCCATGTTGAGCGGATGATCGTCCGGCAGCGAGGATTTGCCGCCCTGCGTCTCGCAGACCGGGATGCCGGCGCCTTGCGCCAGCTGCGCCAGTTCGCCGGAAGCCTGCGAATAGAGCACGCCGCCGCCGGCAATCACCAAGGGCTTTGTTGCCGCCTTCAGCGCCGCCACGGCGGCCGCCAATTCCCCACGGTCCGGACGCGGCCGGCGCTGATGCCAGACCCGTTCGGCAAAGAAGCTCTCGGGGTAATCAAAGGCCTCGGCCTGCACGTCCTGGCAGAGCGCCAAGGTCACCGGTCCGCATTCGGCCGGATCGGTCAGCACCTGCATCGCACGGTTGAGCGCCGGGATGATCTGCTCGGGCCGGGTGATGCGGTCGAAATAGCGCGACACCGGCCGGAAGCAGTCATTGACCGTCGCCGTTCCGTCGGAAAAATCCTCTGCCTGCTGCAGGACGGGATCGGGGATACGATTGGCGAAGACGTCGCCGGGGAGAAACAGGACGGGCAACCGGTTTACATGCGCAAGTGCCGCCGCCGTCACCATGTTGAGCGCGCCGGGGCCGATCGAACTGGTCGCCGCCATGAACCGGCGGCGGAAATTGGCCTTGGCATAGGCGATCGCCGCATGCGCCATGGCCTGTTCGTTGTGGGCGCGAAAAGTCGGCAATTCGTCGCGCACCTGATAAAGCGCCTCGCCGATGCCGGCGACATTGCCGTGGCCGAAGATCGCCCAGACGCCGCCGAAGATCGGCATTTTCCTGCCGTCGATCTCGGTCATCTGGCAGCCGAGAAAGCGGGTCAGCGCCTGCGCCATCGTCAGGCGGATTGTCTTGGTCATGTTGTTTTCCTCCGCAGTCCTTGTGCCGCGCCTTCTTATGCTGCTTTGCGGCCGCGCGCGGCAAGCCATGCCTCGGTCAGCCCCTCGAAGCGCGACGCCATGTCGGCCACCGCCTCCTCGTCCGTCATCTTGCCGGCAAGCCATTGTTCGGCCGCGTTGATGAAGATGGTGCGACCGACGGCGAAGCCCTTGACGATGGGCGCCTTGGCGGTGGCGGCAAAGGCCGCTTCCAGCTCGTCCTGCGGCGCTTCGAGGCCGAGCAGCACAACCCCGCGGCACCACGGATCGTTCTTCAGGATCACCGCTTCGATCTTCGCCCAGGCCCCGGCTGAGGCCTGCGGTTCAAGCTTCCACCAGTCGGGCTTGATATCAAGCGAATAGAGTTCCTCCAGCGCCCGCGGGATCGTCGTGTCGTCGAGCTCGCCGTGCTTGCCGGCGATGATTTCGATGAGAAGTTCTCTGCCTACTTTCCGCGCGGCCCCGAACAGGCTTTTGAGCTTCTGCTGCTGCTCGGTCTTCAGCGCCTCCGGGTCGTCGGGGTGGTAGAAGCACAGGCACTTGATGCAATGGTCGACCGGCCACTCGATCAGTTGCGAGCCGATATCCTGCGAGAATTCGAAACGAAGCGGCCGCGATCCGGGCATTTCGACTGGCCGGCCGAGCCAGGCGAAAGGATGGCGGGCGAATTCGAACATCGCCTCGCGGCCGTATTTTTCGTCGAGCAGCATGCCGTAGCCGGCGCGGCCGGCGGCAACCTTTGCCGCCGCCTTGACCGTCAGCACCTTGAAATCATGGATGCGCGACGGGTCGGCGCCTGCCTTCGCGGCGACGTCGTCAAGCTGGATGCGGTGATCGCAGGCCAGCGCCATCAGCGAGGGAATGTCGCGTCGGCGCGTCGTCGCCCAATGGATATGGTTGATCGCCTCGTCCTTGCGCAGCGCCAGGTGCCTGCTGCCGTTCTTCAGGAAGAACTGCAATTCCTCGAAGGTCGGGTATTCCGGTGCACAGAGCAGCCGCGACACGGCGAAGGCGCCGCAGGCGTTGGCCCAGGTCGCTGCCGTCTCCAAGCTTTCGCCGCCGAGCCAGCCGCGCAAAAAACCCGACATGAAGGCATCGCCGGCGCCGAGCACATTGTAGACCTCGATCGGAAAACCCTTGCCAACGATCCCGTCCTCGAGGTCGTCGCTGATCGGCCCGTCATAGACGATGCAGCCCATGGCGCCGCGCTTCAAGACGATCGTGGCCTTGGACAGCGAGCGGATCGTCTTCAACGCGCTCAGGCAATCATCGGCACCGGAGGCGATCATGATCTCTTCTTCGGTGCCGACGATCAGGTCGCAGTCGGGCAGCACTGTCTTCAGCTGGGCGGAGACCCGGTCGGATTTCACATAGCGCTCGAAGCCTTCGGCATGGCCGGCTAGGCCCCACAGATTAGGGCGGTAGTCGATGTCGAACACCACTTTGCCGCCCGTGGCCTTGATGGCACGGATCGCCTTGCGCTGCGCGGCGTCGCTGTTGGGCCGCGAAAAATGCGTGCCGGTGACGACGATGGCGCGTGCCGAAGCGATGAACGTCTCATCGATGTCGTCTTCCGAAAGCGCCATGTCGGCGCAGTCGGTGCGATAGAAGATCATCGGCGACACGCCCTCGTCCTCGACCGACAGCAGCACCAGCGCGGTCAGCCGGTCCGGATCGGTCCTGAGGCCGTCAACCGAAACCCCTTCGCGCGTCAACTGCTCGCGGATGAAGCGGCCCATCTGCTCGTCGCCGACGCGGGTGAGCAGCGCCGAGCGCAGGCCGAGCCTCGCCGTGCCGACCGAAATGTTGGCCGGACAGCCGCCGACCGACTTGGCAAAGGAGGTGATGTCCTCCAGGCGCGAGCCGATCTGCTGGCCATAAAGATCGACCGAGGCGCGGCCGATGGTGATGACGTCGAGCGGCGCATGTTTCGCGTCCACGGCTTCGCTCATTCGAACCTCCCATCAGCCTTGTTGTCTTGGGTAACACGCGCGAGCGGCAGCGTGGCGCCGGCAATATGAAATAATAATTCCAATCGATAGTCAATATGGAACGAGCGTTCCTTTGCCGAAAAGTAGCCCGTCAGGCCTTGCGCTTCCCGCCGGAGTCGCGCCGCTTTTCGCCGACCGCAACGGTCAGCGCCATGGCCAGCGCCATCGTCGCCGACAGCGAGCGGAAGCCGGCGAAATCGGCCTCGGCGACCTCGAACCAGACTCTGGCAAACTGGGCGAGCGGGGAAAAGGAACTGTCGGTGATCGCTACGATCGGAACGCCTTGCTCCGAGATGACGCGCGCCTCCTCAATGGTCGCCGGGGCATAAGGCGAGAAACTGATGGCGATGACGGCATCCCTGGGCGAGGCAAAGCTGATCATCTCGGCGTTGAGGCCGGCGGCTGATTCGATCAGCTGGTTGCGGATCTTGAGCTTGCCCAGCGCATAGGCGATGTAGGAGGCGACCGGATAGGAGCGGCGCTTGGCCAGCACATAAATCGTCTCCGCCTTCGCCAGCAAGGCGATGGCAGCTTCGAAATGGTCTTCGTTCAACCTGCCTGAAATATCGTTGAGCGAGGTGCTCGCCGCGGCGACGAAGCCGTCGAAAATCGCCCGGTGACCGGCGCCTTCCTCGGCCTTGGCGCGCAATGCCGCCAGCCTTTCATCATAAGACGAATTGCGCTCGCGCAGGCGCTCACGAAACACCAGTTGCAGGCTGGTGAAGCCGTCGAAGCCGAGCTGCTGGGCGAAGCGGATCAAGGTCGAAGGCTGGACGCCGGCGGAGGCGGCGATGCTGGCGGCGGTGCCGAAGGCAATATCGTCGGGATTGTCGAGCGCATAGGCGGCGATCTGCGCGATGCGCTTGGGCAGGCTCTGGCGCCGTTCCAGGATCGTCGTACGCAGCGTCTCGAAATCGCGGGGCACCCGTTCGTCCATCGTCGCTTCGCCCAGGTCCATCAGTCGATGCCGTGTGATGCCCCATCATAGCGAGCCTGTGCAAGAAGGCCATAAAAAATGAGCCATGCGTTCCATTTCTGGAAAAAATGGACTAATTCATCCACACAACCTTTCTGGCAGCGGAGACAAGGAAATGGTCGGAGTCGGTCTTATCGGCACGGGGTTCATGGGCAAGTGCCACGCCATCGCCTGGAACGCGGTCGGCACCGTCTTTCCGGATGTGGCCAAGCCTAGGCTGGTCCATCTCGGCGAGGTCGATGACGACCTTGCCAAGCGCCGGGCGACCGAGTTCGGCTTCGCCAAGGGCTCCGGCGACTGGCGCGCCGTCGTCGATGACCCGGACGTCGATATCGTCTCGCTGACCACGCCGAACCAGTTCCACCCGGAGATGGCCATCGCCATCCTCGAAGCCGGCAAGCATCTGTGGTGCGAAAAACCGATGGCGCCGAGCTTTGCCGAGGCGCAAGCCATGGCGGCGGCGGCCAAAAAATCCGGCAAGGTGGCCGCGCTCGGCTACAACTACATCCAGAATCCGGCGATCCGCCATATCGGTGCGCTGCTCGACGAGAAGATCCTCGGTGAAGTCAACCATCTGCGCATCGAGATGGACGAGGATTTCATGGCCGACCCGGAGGCGCTGTTCTTCTGGAAGCACGAGGCCGCGTCCGGTTACGGCGCGCTCGACGATTTCGCCGTGCATCCGTTGTCGCTGGTCTCGGTGCTGTTCGGCCGCGTCGCCCGCGTCATGTGCGACATGGCAAAACCCTATGCCGATCGCCGCGTCGCATCAGGCGGGCGCCGGGCGGTCGAGACCTACGACATCGCCAGCGTGCTGATGCATCTCGCAAACGGCATTGCCGGCACACTGCTGGTCAACCGTTCGGCCTGGGGCCGCAAGGGCCGGATCGCCATTCAGATCTTCGGCTCGAAGGGCTCGATCCTGTACGACCAGGAGCAGATGAACGAGTTCCAGCTTTACCTGACAGCCGACCGCCCGACCGAGCAAGGCTATCGCACCATCCTGGTTGCGCCGCACCACAAGCCCTACGACGCCTTCCTGCCGGCACCCGGCCACGGTCTCGGTTTCAACGACCTCAAGATCATCGAATGCCGCGAGCTTTTGACGCGGCTGGCCGGCAAGCCGGCGCGGATCATCGATTTCGACGAAGGCCTTGAGATCGAGCGCACGGTGCATGCCATGGCGCGCTCGTTCGAGGAACAGCGCTGGATGGATGTGAGGTAGTGGTTCGCCGACGTTGGTTCTCCCTTCTCCCCTTGTGGGAGAAGGTGGCCGAGCGAAGCTCGGTCGGATGAGGGGTGTTGGCCGGATCGCTGCTTTGAAGTTTTAAGCACTTAATATCATTCAATATTTTAGCGCATCGTTCCTTCCAGCACCCCTCATCCGGCTCGGCGCTGCGCGCCGATCCACCTTCTCCCACAAGGGGAGAAGGGAAGTGCTCAAGCGGCGCCCGGCCGGCTCTCCATCAGGGCGCGTCGCGCTGATCGGCGCCGCTCGACGGCGTCGGCAAGGCCGTGCAGCACCGTCTCGGTGGTTGTCCAGTCGATGCAGCCGTCGGTGATGCTCTGGCCATAGACGAGCGGCTTGCCGGGCATGACCTCCTGCCGTCCGGCGACGAGGTTGCTCTCGATCATGACGCCGATGATGCGTTCGTCGCCTGCCGCGACCTGGCCCGCGACGTCGGCCGCCACCGTCGGCTGGTTCTCCGGCTTCTTGTTGCTGTTGGCGTGGCTGACGTCGATCATCAGCCGTGGTGCTACGCCGATCCGGCCGAGTTCCGCGCGGGCGGCAGCTATGCTCGTTGCGTCATAATTCGGCATGATGCCGCCGCGCAGGATGACGTGGCAGTCCTCGTTGCCGGTGGTCGTCGCGATGGCGCTGCGCCCGCCCTTCGTCACCGCCATGAAATGGTGCGGCTGGGCGGCGGACTTCACCGCCTCGGCGGCGATCCGCAAATTGCCGTCGGTGCCGTTCTTGAAGCCGACCGGGCAGGACAGGCCGGATGCGAGTTCGCGATGGATTTGGCTCTCTGTCGTGCGCGCGCCGATCGCGCCCCAGGCGACGAGGTCGGCAATGTATTGCGGGGTGGCCATGTCGAGGAATTCGGTCGCCGCCGGAAGGCCAAGATTGTTGACCGCAGAGAGCACGTTGCGGGCCATCCGCAGGCCCTTGTCGATGTCGAAGCTGCCGTCCAGGTCGGGATCGTTGATCAGGCCCTTCCAGCCAACCGTCGTGCGCGGCTTCTCGAAATACACGCGCATCACGATTTCCAGCCGGTCCGACAGGCTCTCGCGCAGCGCCGCCAGCCGGCTGGCATAGTCGACGGCAGCGACCGGGTCGTGGATCGAACAGGGGCCGACGACGACGACCAGCCGATCGTCGGCGCCGGTCAGCACGGCGTGGATAGCGTTGCGTGACGCGACAACGGTGCGCGTCGCCGTCAGCGTGCGCGGTATCTCCCGCATCACGTCGTCCGGCGTACTCAGCTCTCGGATTTCCTTGACCCGAAGATCATCTGTGGTGGTCAACACGGCTTTCTGCTCCTGGTTGGGAGACCTGCCGGCTGAAACAAAAAAGCCGCCAGGTCTGGCGGCTGTTCGGATGTTGTTGCTGCAATCTTCAGATCGAGCGCAATCCTCCCGCCGCCAGCGAGCTGCCATAGCTAAAGTACCAGAACGAGGCGGTCAGGTGGATCATTCCAGCCCTATAGCCGAAGCCGGGGCGCTTGTCACGCATCCAGGCGAGATTGGGGAACAGGTCTTCTCCGTCCTGAAGCGCACCCCTCCTTGCCTCGGGTCGCTTGAGGCCCAACATGCTGCGCCAAGCGGTTCATGCAGTCCAGGGATTGAAGAGTGCGATTTCAAAGCCTTCGAAATCATTCGTATTGCGCGTTGCCAAGGTGAGCTCCTGCGCGATCGCGGTGGCTGCAATCAGGCCGTCCATCGACGACAGACCGCGACCGCGGCGCTTCGCAAGGCCCATCAGGTCTCCCCAGGCCAAGGCAACCGGTTCGTCCACAGGAAGAACCCGCTGTTCGAAACGCTGCGGCAGGTCTTGGGCGAGCCATTGGGCCAATGCCTCGCGTTTCCGGCCCTCATCCATGAGGGCGACGCCGCGTCGGATCTCGGCGATCGACACGACGCTGATGAATGAGCGGTCCTCATCAAGTCCGTCCAGCCAGTCCAGAACGCGTGCGTTCGGCGCCGGCCTTGTCACCTCTGACAGGACATTCGTATCGAGCAGTAGCCTCACAGCGGCAGATCACGCGGTTCGTCGCGCTGACGCTCAAGGTTGAGATCGGTGCCGCGCAGCGGCGACTCCAGCAGGAACTCCGCAAGCGTACCCTTGCGTACGGTCTTTCGCTGCCATTCCTCGATCGAGACCACAACCACGCTTGGTTTGCCGTTTCTGGTGATCGTCTGCGGCGAAGACTGCGCACGCTCGATAACCTCCGAGAGCCGGGCTTTTGCCCCAGCGACGGTCCAATTGCTATCCTCTTTGGGCTCAGACAGCATTTCGACCTCCGTGACCACTTTGACCAACTTGACTATATATGGGAATGGCGATACGGCGGCAACAGGGAAGGAGAGCGGTTTTCAGAGCCCGGGTGCCTTGGTGAGTTTGGTGGAACCGATCATTCCGGCGAAGACCCTGCAATGGTTTGGTCGTAGTCGACCAGCGAGCCGGTCATGACGCCGGACTGCGGGCTGATCATATAGCTGATCAGCCGGGCAAGCTGCGCCGGCTTCACCAACTGGCCCATCGGCTGCGCTGCCTCGGCCTTTTCCAGCCAGTCGTCCGGCGCGTCGTGCCATTTCTTCTGCACGATCGCCTCGCCCTCGGTATCCATCCAGCCGGGCAGCACGGCGTTGCAGCGGATGCGATTGCTGCGATAGGCATTGGCGACATTCTTGGTCAGCGTCGCCAGTGCGCCCTTGCTCGACGAGTAGGGCGCCAGGAACGACTGGCCGCAATGCGCCGACATCGAAACCACGTTGACGATCGAGCCAGGCGCCTTGCGGTCGAGCAGATGCGCCACCACACCCTGCATCAGGAAGAAGGGGCCGCGCACATTGGTCTGGAAGGTCTGGTCAAAAAGATCCTCGGAGGTCTCGACCAGTGAGCCGCGGGCCGAGGTGGCGGCGGCGTTGACCAGCGCATTGACGGTGCCGAAATGAGCGATCGCGGTTTCCACGACCCGCTTGCAATCGGCCACCACCGAGACGTCGGCGCTGATGAAGATGGCCTCGACGCCGTCTTTCGCAAGTGCGGCGACCGCCTTGTCGCCCTTCTCCCTGGAACGGCCGACCAGCGCCAGCGCGCGGCAGCCCTCGTCGGCCAGCGCCTCGGCGACGGCGAAGCCGATGCCTTGCGCGCCGCCGGTGACGATGGCGCGTGTTTGTGAATTGCGACCGGCGGAACCGTTCATCGCCTTGCTCCTGTGCTTGATGGTCAGACTGTCTTGTCGAGGCGGACGGTCTTGCCTTCCCTCGCCGATTTCAGCGCCGCGTCCGCCAGCCGCAGCGCAACCAGCCCGTCCGCACCGCTTGGCGCCGCCTTGTTGCCTGACGTCGCCGCCGCGATGAAGGCGGCGATCTCGTTGGCATAGGCGTCGAGGTAGCGGGTCATGAAGAAGTCGTGCAGCGGCGGGCGCGTATAGCCCTTTTCATTGGCCAGTTCGATCGACACCGGCCGCTGGTTCTCGGCCGCCACCATGCCTTTCGAGCCATGCACCTCGATGCGCTGGTCGTAGCCATAAGTGGCGCGTCGCGAATTGGAGATGATGCACTGCTTGCCGGAGGCGGTTTCGAGGATGACGCTGACGCTGTCGAAGTCGCCGGCCTCGCCGATCTTCTTGTCGACCAGCACCGAGGCATGGGCGCTGACCGCCACCGGCTCCTCGCCGAGCAGGAAGCGCGCCATATCGAAATCATGGATGGTCATGTCGCGGAAGATGCCGCCCGAGCGGCCGATATAGTCGAGCGGCGGCGGGCCGGGATCGCGCGACGTGATGGTCACCATCTCGACCGTGCCGATGGCGCCGTCGTCGATCGCCTTGCGCACGGCGGCGAAATGCGGATCGAAGCGGCGGTTGAAGCCGACCATCAAAGTGGCGCCGGCCTTGTCGACCACGGCCAGGCATTCTTCCACTCGGCCGGCGTCAAGGTCGATCGGCTTCTCGCAGAAGATCGCCTTGCCGGCCTTGGCGAACCGCTCGATCAGATCGGCATGGGTGTCGGTCGGCGTGCAGATGATGACCGCATCGATATCCCCGGCTTTTTCGATGGCGTCGATGCTGCGCACTTCCGCGCCATAGGCCGACGCCAGATCGGTCGCCGCCTTCTCGAATGCATCGGCAACTGCGACCAGCCTGGCCTGCGGATTGGAACCCACGGCGCGGGCGTGGACCTTGCCGATGCGGCCGGCGCCGAGAAGAGCGAAGCGGAGAGACATGGAAATTTCCTTTGGGATGGTTCGAAATGGAAGTGCGTCTTTACTGCACCGTTCAGGGCTAGGCGCAGTAGATTTTCTTATTTCGGCTGATCGGCGACGGGCCGATGACCCGCCGCGCCGGCATCCGCCCTAAGCCGCAAGTTCCGCCTCTCCGGTCTTGGCGCCGGTGATGTATGAGACGATGTCGTTGCCGTCGGTGTCCTGCTTGCGCAGGTTGGCGACGATGCGGCCGCGCCTGAACACGACGATGCGGTCGACGAGGTCGAACACCTGGCGCATGTTGTGGCTGATCAGGATCAGCGGCTCGCCATTGGCCTTCAGTGTGCGGATGATGTTTTCTACCTGCATCGTCTCCTGCACACCAAGTGCTGCCGTCGGCTCATCCATGATGATGAGCTTGGATGCGAAAGTCGCGGTTCTGGCGATTGCCACGCACTGGCGCTGGCCGCCTGACATGTGGCGGATGGTGTTGGAAAGATTGGGAATCTTCACCGCCGTGCGGATCAGCGCTGCCTCTGTCGCCTTGCGCATGAACTTGCGATCGAGGATCGAGAAAGGCCCGAGATTGAACAGCACCTTTTCGCGGCCGAGAAACAGGTTCGACGGCACGTCGAGATCGTCGGCAAGCGCCAGGTTCTGGAACACCGTCTCGATGCCCGCCTCGCGCGCCGCGATCGGGCCGGCGAAGTTGACTTCCTTGCCGTCGAACCAGATCTTGCCGCTGGTGCGCTGCTCGACGGCGGTGATCTGGCGCACGAAGGTCGATTTGCCGGCGCCATTGTCACCCATGATGGCGACATGCTCGCCCTTGCGCAGTTCGAAATTCGCGCTTTCGAGCGCATGCACGCCGCCATAGTATTTGGTCAGGTTTTCGGTCTTCAGGACGATGTCTGACATGGTCAAGCCCTCATTGCCCGCAGGCGCTGGCGCCACTGATCGAGAACGACTGCGCCGATGATGATCACGCCCTTGACCATCTCCTGGTAGTAGGCGTCGAGGCGCAGGAAGGTGAAGCCGGAGATGATGACGCCGAAGATCAGCGCACCGATCACCGTGCCGATGATCGAGCCGCGGCCGCCCGACAGCGAGACGCCGCCGATGACCGCCATGGCGATCGCGTCCAGTTCGTACATCACGCCCATGCCGGCCTGAGCAGTGAGGTTCTTGGAGCTCAGCACCACGGCGGCCAGCGCGGCGAGGATACCGGCAATGACGAAGACGAGGATCTTGTGGTTCTTGACATTTATACCGGACATGCGCGCGGCGTCCTCGTTGGAGCCGATGGCATAACAGTGCTTGCCGTACCTGGTGTATGACAGGATCAGCTGGAACAGAATTGCCAGCGATATGAAGATGATGACCGGCATCAGCCCCTTGCCGATCGCGGCGAAACTCTCGGTGGGAAACGAGATCGGCTGCCCCTTGGACCACCATTTGGCGATGCCGCGCGCCGTCACCATCATGCCGAGCGTGGCGATGAACGGCGGAATGCGCGTGTAAGCGATCAACGAGCCGTTGACCAGGCCCGCCAGCAGGCCGCAGCCGATCGCGACCAGCACCGGGACGATCACCGGCAGGTCGGTCCAGCCTTGCGCGAGGAACACCGCCTTGGGATTAGGGTTGCCGTTGACCGTCGCCACCTGGGCGAAACTCATGGCGATCATCGCCGTGGCGCCGACGATCGAACCAGAGGAAAGGTCGATGCCGCCGGAAATGATCACCTGCGTCACGCCGATGGCGATGATGCCGACGATCGACACCTGCAGGATGATGATCTGCAGGCGCGCCTCGTTGAAGATCGTATCGACATTGGGGCGGGTGTTGAACAGAAAGCTGTCGCCAAGAAAGACGCGGCCTATCAGCTCGAAGGCGCCGACCAGGATGATGAGCGCCAGGAAAACGTTGAATTCGGCAGGCCATGTCCGCTTTTTCGCATCATAGCTCAGTCCGCCGACGCCATGGGTTGTCTGTGTCAACTCTTGCTTCCTCCAACCGCATCGGCCCGAAAATCGGGATCGATTTTCGGAAAGCACGATGCGTAGTCCCAAAGTTTTAGAGCGTACTTTTGTGCGTCCAAACGGACGCACGTCGCTCTAATCGCAGTCGCCCTCCCGCCGCTTGTTTCGGCGATGAGGGAAAAGAGGGAGCGGCGCTGCCTTTTTTGTTCTTAAAACGTCGGATTTGCAAAAACCGGTCCGATGCTCTGCCGCGCCGCTCCTATCGAGAACGCTCCTCTGCCTCAGTTCTTCTGCAGGAACTTGTCGATGTTTGCCGGCGTGACCAGCTGGAAGGGGATGTAGACCTTCTGCTCAACCGCCTCGCCCTTGGAAAGCTTGAGCGCCGCGTCCAGCGCCCCGGCGCCTTGGCCGGCCGCGTCCTGGAACACGGTGACGTCGAGATCGCCCGCCTGCATCGCGGCAAGCGCGTCCTGGGTGGCGTCCACACCGCCGACGACAACCGACTTCATGTCGATGTTGGCAGCCTTCATGGCCTGGATGGCGCCGATGGCGCTCTCGTCATTGTTGGCGATCACGCCATCGAACGGCGCGCCGGTCGACAGCCAGTTGGTCATCAGGTTCTGTGCTTCCTCGCGTTTCCAGTTCGACGTCTGCTTGTCGATGATCTTGATGAAGCTGCATTCGGGAGTGGCGATCACATCGTCAATGTCCTTGGTGCGCTGCACCGCGGCCTGGTTCGACAGTTCGCCCATGATCACGTAGACATTGGCCTCGGTCTTGCCGGCTTCCTTGAACAGGCGGCAGACTTCCTGGGTCTCGAGAGTGCCTGACTCAACCTCGTTCGAAGCAACGAAAGCCTGGTTGTCCGGCAGCGTGTCGACATTGACCGGCTCGCGGTTGACATAGACGAGCGGAACGTTGGCCGCAGCGGCGGCATCCGACATTGCCTGGGTGGCCGAGGTGTCGACTGGATTGACGACAATCGCGTCGACGCCCGAGGCGACGAAGTTCTTGATCTGGTCGAGTTGCTTGGCGACGTCGTTCTGCGCGTCCTCGACCTGCAGTTCGACGCCTTCCATGCCTTTGGCCTGCTCAATCATGCCGTTGCGCAGCACGGTGAGAAAATTGTCGTCGAACAGCGCCATCGACACGCCGATTTTGGCAGCGAGGGCGGACGAGCTCATCAGCGCCAGGAATGCGGCGCCCAACAGCAGCTTTTTCATTCTATTTCTCCTCCACAGAATTGGTGTCCGGCTGCACCGATCTACCCGGAATCCCCGATCTCCCAGGGAATCTCTCCCGATTGCTTCTCCGTTTCCGATGGCGATTTCCGCGTTGGCTGGAAACGCCAAGCCCTCCGTTGAAACAGATGTTCCGGAACGAAAGAACCAAAATACCTATTTGGTGAAATATTTATTCCATTCTACTGGCGGGCGTCAAGGAGATTCCGAAAGCGGCTGCCGGTTTTTTCGGACAACGCGGCTGAGGGCCGGCAAACCTTCTGCAAGAATCCATCAGGCTGATGGTTCACATCACTGCCGACGCCCCGATCTAAACAGGATGCCTTGGCTGAGCCCAGATGTTCTGCCCGAGCCTAGATGTTTTCCGGCAGATAGATGTCGAAGGGCAGGAAGGTCTGGCCCGGCGCATTGGCGGCGCCTGCCTCGATGGCATGCACCATCAGCCCGACAAGTTCGCGGCATAGTGCTGCCAGCGGCGTCGAAATCACCATGGTCAGGATGTTGTCGGCGAGCGCCGCGCGCGATTCGGCGTTGATCTCGTTGCAGACGACCACTGGCATGTTTGCCGGCCTGGCCGCCCGTAGCGCGGAAACCGCGCCTTCCATGCCGCCGCCAGCGACATAGCAGCCGGCCAGATCCGGGTACCGCGCCAGAAGATCGATCATTGCATCATGGGTCACCTGGTTGGCTTCCAGGTTGACCAGCGTCTCCATCACTGTGAATTCCGGCGCATGCTCGCGGAAAAACGATCTGAAGCCGATCTCGCGCAGCTCATGGCCATGGAAGCGATGGCTGCCGACGAAAAGGGCGACCTTGCCGGGCTTCCTCGCCGCTCTGGCGATCATCCAGGCGGCGGTACGACCGACCTTGCGGTTGTCGAGGCCGACATAGCCCTCGCGGATGCCGGCTGCAAAGTCGGATAGCAGGGAGAAGACGGGTTGCCCCCTCGCCTTCAGGGTCTCGACGGCTGCCGTCAGCGTCGGATGGTCCGGACCGACAAGGGCGACTGCCCTGGATTTCGCCGCCAGCTTGCGCATCTGCGCGGCGATCTCGTCGGGGGCCAGCGAACTGGCGAAATCGATGGTTGCGACGCCGCGGAAGCGCTGCGATTGCGAAACAGCCAGTTCGATCTCGCGGGCGAAATCGCTGTAGAAAACATCATTGCCCCTCAGCAGCAGAAAGCCGAGCCGGTATTCCGGCAGTTCCTGGCGCATCCGCTGCTTGATCAGCCCGGCGGCGTGGTAGCCGATGCTGGTGGCGGCCTCATAGACGCGGCGCGCGGTTTCCTCGCGCACCGGCAGGCGATTGTTCAGCACCCGATCGACGGTGGCGACGCTGACCCCCGAAATACGCGCCAGATCGGTGATGGTCGGCCGCTTTGCCATACGCTTCCTGCCTGATTGCCTGGCATAGGCTATACATCATTCTGATGGTAAATGATAGAAACTATCTTCATGATGTTGAGCCTATCACGGCTTGGCGTTATTTTAGGGCATAAGCACCTGTGGCAGAGGCACCCGTTCCGACGGATGCCGACGGAGGCAGCCTCAATGGAAGCGACACTATCCGTAATGCCGTCCCGGCGAGACTACAGCCTGCTCGGCCGCGACGCGAAACGCGCCGTCGAGACCGGGCTGGCGGCGGCCGAATGGTATCATACCGACGTGCCCCGCAAGCAGATGAAGGAGCTGATGCAGCGCTCCGATGGGCCGGCGATCCGCGACACCATCATCTGGCTCTCCGCCCTGGTCGTGAGCGGCGCCGGCGGCGCCTGGTTCTGGGGCACATTGTGGTGCGTGCCGTTCTTCTTCGTCTATGGCGTGCTCTACGGCTCTTCCACCGATTCACGCTGGCACGAATGCGGCCACGGCACCGCCTTCAGGACGCAGTGGATGAATGATGCGGTCTATCAGATCGCCTGCTTCATGATCATGCGCAACCCGGTGACCTGGCGCTGGAGCCATACACGGCATCACACTGACACGGTCATCGTCGGCCGCGATCCGGAGATCGCGGTGATGCGCCCGCCGGACCTGTTGCGCGTCGTGCTCAATTTCTTCGGCATTGTCGATGCCTGGCATGCCATGAGCGACATGGTGCGCAATGCGGCCGGCATCATCAGCCCGGCGGAAAAGACCTTCATTCCCGAGCAGGAGCAGCCAAAGGCGATCCGCATTGCCCGCATCTGGACCGCGATCTATGCCGCGACAATCGCGCTGGCGCTTTATGGCGGCTCGTTCCTGCCCTTGATGCTGGTCGGTCTGCCCAGGCTTTACGGCGCCTGGCATCATGTCATGACCGGCCTGCTGCAGCACGGCGGCCTCGCCGAAAATGTCATCGACCACCGCCTCAACAGCCGCACGGTCCACATGAACCCGATCAGCCGCTTCATCTATTGGAACATGAACTACCACGTCGAGCACCACATGTTCCCGATGGTGCCCTATCACGCGCTGCCGAGGCTGCATGAGCTGATCAAGCACGACCTGCCGGCGCCGACGCCATCGATCCTGGCCGGCTATCGCGAGATGGTGCCTGCCTTCCTGCGCCAGCTGCGCAATGAAGACTATTTCCTCAAGCGCGAACTGCCGCCGACTGCCAAGCCTTATCGCGAGGAATTCCACAACGATAACGACGCTGTCGCGGCAGCAGCCGAATGATATGCGCGCCTGTGCCGGGGCACGTTGACCAAGCAAAATTATGCCGGGAGGACCAATGAGCGACTGGGTCGAGGCCTGTGGTGCCGATGACATCGACGAAGAGGACGTGATGCGGTTCGACCATGGCGGCCGCACCTTCGCCATCTATCGCAGTCCCGACGACGAATATTTCGCGACGGACGGCCTTTGCACGCATGAGAAGGTGCATCTGGCCGACGGGTTGGTGATGGACGACATCATCGAATGCCCGAAGCACAATGGCCGCTTCAACTACAAGACCGGTGCAGCCAGGGGCGCGCCGGTCTGCGTCAATCTCAGGACCTATCCGGTCAAACTCGACGCCGGCAAAATCCTCATTCAGATCGGGTGACGGTGATGGCGAAAGGAATGCTCATCATCGGCGCCGGCGAATGCGGCGGGCGGGCTGCCCTGGCGCTGCGCGATCTCGGCTATGATGGCCCGGTGACGCTGGTCGGCGACGAGCCGCATCTGCCCTATGAGCGGCCGCCGCTGTCGAAGGACGCGATGGCCGGCGATGCGCCGGTGATCAAGGCGATCGCCAGCGACAAAATCCTGGCCGAGAGATCGATAAGGCACATCCATTCGGTTCAGGCGGTGGCGATCGACCGCGCTGCGCATGTCGTGCGCCTGTCGGACGGCTCGGCGCTGCCATACGACAGATTGCTGCTGGCGACCGGTTCCCTGCCGCGCAGACTGCCAATGCCGGGCCTCGGGCCGCGGTGTGCCTATCTCCGGACCTTCAACGACGCGCTGGCAATTCGAGCCCATCTCCGCGCCGGAAACCGCATCGCCATCATTGGCGGCGGCTTCATCGGTCTTGAGCTCGCCGCCGCAGCACGCAGACTGGGCGCAGTTGTCACCGTCATCGAGGCGCAGCCGCGCATCCTGATGCGCGGCGTGCCGGCCGAGATCGCCAAGATCGTCCACCAGGCGCATGAAGCCGAAGGCGTCAAAATCCTGTGCGGCGACGCAATCGCCGCGATTGCCGATGACGGCGCCGAGGTGAGCATCGCGCTTGCCGGCGGGCAGGACATCGTCGCCGACCTGGCGGTGATCGGCATCGGCGCTGTGCCGGTGACCGGACTTGCCGCAGAAGCGGGCCTGACGATCGACAACGGCATAGCCGTCGATGCCGAGCTTCGCACCAGCGATCCGGATATCTTTGCCGCCGGCGATTGCTGCTCGTTTCCGCTTGCCGTCTATGGCGGCCGGCGCGTGCGGCTGGAGGCCTGGCGCAACGCGCAGGAGCAGGGCGCGATTGCGGCCAGCAACATGCTTGGCGCCGGTGAGGCCCACGCGGCTGTGCCATGGTTCTGGTCGGATCAGTACGGCCTGACCTTGCAGATATCTGGGCTGTCGGACGAGGGCAGCAAGGTCGTGCGCCGCGACCTCGACGACGGCGCCTTCATCCTGTTCCATCTGGCGCAGGACGGCAGACTGGTCGCAGCGAGCGGCATCGGTCCGGGCAATTCTGTCGCCCGCGACATCAGGCTGGCCGAGATGCTGATCGCGAAAAGGGCAAAGCCGGCGCCTGAGGCGCTCGGTTCGCAAACGATCAAGCTGAAGTCGCTGCTGGCGGCGTGAGCCCGGTGCGTGCCGATTGTCGAAAGCAGGCGATGAGGGGCAGCGCAAACGCCTAAGGGGCGACTTCGGTTTCAGCTCAAAGTCCAGATCTCAACACCCACTAAAACAGCGCGTTGAGCTCCGGCAGTTTGTCGTTGACCAGCCAGCCGTAGTAATTTTCCTCGGGCAGCTTCTCCGGTTCGCCCGCGGCGCGGCGCCTGTCGTTTTCGGCCTTCAGCGCATGGGCGCGCTGCTCAGGATTGCCGACATTGTAGAGCGTCGATGTGATGCCGGGATTGCCCGATATGTCGAAGCCGGCAATGCTCTGATAGGCATCGATCGATTTCCGGATCGTCGCCGCGACATAGTCCAAGGTCAGGTCCGGATCCATGATGGTCTTGTAGACCGCGTTCGGATCGCCGACGTCGAGCTTCGGCAGGCCGGACACCTGGTGCACGAGATCGCTCATCTGCAAGGCGGTCAGCGGATTGAGCTGGCCCAGGCCAAAGGTCTGGCCGGCATAATAGGGCTGGAAGAAAGTCGCGCCGAAGCGGTCGTCGGGGAAGCTCTCACCGCCGACGGTCTTGCCGCGAAAGGAAAGGTTCCACACCTGCTCGCGGCATTCCCAGAGCTCGTAACTATCCGATTTGCCGACGCATTCCCGGAATTGCGGCCGTTGCACGAAATCGGTGATGTCCTCGCCTTCGTAGGCGAAGGACAGCTTGCTCGACAGATAGGAGATCGCCTTGACGTAGTAGGTCTGCAGCCGGTCGTAGGCGTCGACATTGTAGGTGTGCTCGCCGACGATGGCGCCGACGATATGCATGGGATCGATGCCATAGGTCGCTGCTGCCTGCTCGATCTTGCCGCGAAGACCGGCGTCGTGCTGCAGCAGCGCATAGACCTTGCGGTATTTCGACTGGAAGGTGGTGTTGGTGGCCTGGGTGCGCCGGCTTGAGGCGCCCGGTATGTTGGGCTGCTCGACATGACTGTTGCCCGGCGGCACCATCGTCGCCGCTTCGGCGGCGAACATGGCTGTCGCCAGCGTCAGCCCGAGAGTGACGAGGATCGTTTTTTTCATGCGCCGCCGCCTGCAACAACGCATGACCCTCGGAACCGATTTTCGGGGGTCATGCGCAGAACCAACTGTACAGCGTCCTTTGCGCATCCAAAAAGCTGCGCGGCGCTGGTGTTGCCGGCAAACTAGGTAAAGCTGCAACGGGAGTCGAGAGCCCCGTCGCCCGGCAAGACAAAAGCTGGCCAGATGCTTCCATTTGGCCACACGTGCCGGCTCCGCCGGTCCGACTCTTGCGGATGGATCGCCTGCTACAGGATGAATCGCGACAGATCCGTGTTTCTCGACAGATCGCCGACATGCTTCTCCACATAGGCGGCGTCGACTGTCACCGACGTGCCGTGGCGGTCCGGCGCGTCATAGGAGATCTCGTCCAGCACCCGCTCCATCACCGTCTGCAGTCGCCTGGCGCCGATGTTCTCGACGCTGGCGTTGAGATCGACGGCGATCCCGGCCAGTGAATTGATGGCGTCGTCGGTGAAGACGAGATCGACGCCCTCGGTCTTCATCAGCGCGATGTACTGCTTGATCAGGCTGGCCTCGGTCTCGGTCAGGATGCGGACGAAATCGTCCTTTTCCAGCGCACGCAGCTCGACGCGGATCGGCAGACGGCCCTGCAGTTCGGGCAGCAGGTCGGATGGCTTGGCAACGTGGAACGCGCCCGATGCGATGAACAGGATGTGATCCGTCTTCACCGGTCCGTATTTGGTCGCGACCGTGGTGCCTTCGACAAGCGGCAGCAGGTCGCGCTGCACGCCTTCGCGGGAAACACCGGCGCCCATGCCGCCTTCGCGCGAGGCGATCTTGTCGATCTCGTCGAGGAAGACGATGCCGTCGTTTTCGGTCGATTCGAGCGCCCTGCGCACCACCTCGTCCTGGTCGAGCAGCTTGTCGGACTCGTCGCCGACCAGCACCGCGTAGGATTCCTTCACTGTCGTCTTGCGGGTCTTGGTCTTCTGGCCGCCCATCGCTTTCGACAGCATGTCGTTGATGTTCAACACGCCGATATTGGCGCCCGGCATGCCGGGGATCTCGAAGCCGGGCATGCCGCCGGTGCCGGTATCGCTCACTTCGATCTCGATCTCCTTGTCGTCGAGCTCGCCGTCGCGCAGCTTCTTGCGGAAACTGTCGCGCGTCGCCGGGCTCGCCGTCTTGCCGACGAGCGCTTCCAGCACGCGTTCCTCGGCATTGATATGGGCGCGCGCCTTGACGTCCTCGCGCATCTTCTCGCGCACCAGGCCGATGGCGATCTCGACCAGGTCGCGGATGATCTGCTCGACGTCGCGGCCGACATAGCCGACCTCGGTGAACTTGGTCGCCTCGACCTTGACGAACGGCGCACCGGCAAGGCGCGCCAGGCGGCGCGATATCTCGGTCTTGCCGACGCCGGTTGGGCCGATCATCAGGATGTTCTTCGGCATCACCTCTTCACGCATCTGGCCTTCGAGCTGCTGGCGGCGCCAGCGGTTGCGCAAGGCGATGGCCACGGCGCGCTTGGCGTCCTTCTGGCCGATGATGAAGCGATCGAGTTCCGAAACGATTTCGCGGGGCGAGAATGTGGTCATATCGCTAAATTCCACTTTGCCACTGCCGGATGGACTCGAACGGATGCAGCAGCATGATCACGTTGAGTGTCAGATTGTCCCTGATAATGTAGCCGACACCGAATTCGAAGATGAGAGCGAGGGTCACGATCACCCATATAGGAAGCCTGCGCGCCATCACAAATCCCAGCACCATCGCAAGCGTGTCCGCCACCGAATTGATGATGCTGTCGCCGTAATAGTCGAGCGAGATCGTGCCGGCGCGGTAGCGCTCGATGATCAACGGGCTGTTCTCGAGAAGCTCCCAGCCGCCCTCGATGACGACCGCAAATGCCAGCCTGAGCCCGATCGGCGAGCGCGGGAACAGAGCCCACGCCAGCGCGTAGAACAGGAAGCCGTGGATGAGGTGCGAGAATGTGTACCAGTCGGAAATATGCTGGGAATTCTCCGAGCTCTGCACGATGCCGTGCCACAGCTTGACATAGCCGCATCCGCAGATCGGCGTTCGGCCCATGCCGTAAAGGGCTCCAGCCTGGAATATAATCAGGCCGAGGACGAGCAGAAGTCCCATCCGCCAGCTGTCTTCATAGGCCGAGACGGTCTTGTCGGCGCCGCTTGTACTCATGCTGTTACTGCCCCTCTTCGGCGCCTTGTTCGGCGTCACCCTATTCGATATTGCCCTCTTGGGCGCCGCCCTCTTCCGCGTCGCCCGCTTCGGCGTCAATTGCCATCAGCACGGCGTCGCCATATTCCGATTGCCTGCGATCGATAGCTCTGAACCCGGCCTTTTGATAGGCACGGATCGCTCGTCCGTTGGATGGATCCGGGTCGATGATGACACGCGGTGCCCCTTCCTCGAACAGCTGTTCCACGAACTGCCGGACAATTGCCGAGCCGTGGCCGCGTCCGACAAGCTCGGGCCTGCCGATCGACAGATCGATGCCGAGCGTGCCGAAAGGCTGGTCGCTGTAGGGGTGGCCGTCCTCCAGATGCGGATCGTAGCTCTGCATGTAGCCGATCGGCTCGCCGTCGAGCTCGATGATCAGCGGCTCGACGGAAATGCTGTCGATATGCTCGCGGATCTGGGCGATCTCCGTCTCGGGATCGTCCCACCATTCCGCGACATGCGGCTCGGCCAGCCATGCCGCGATCATCGGCAGGTCCGCCTCCGTCACCGGTCGAAAATCATATCTATTTTCTGGTTTGGCCATGATCTCATGCGAACCGAAGGTCAGCGAAGCAAAAACCGGTTTCCACTTTTCGGGATCATGGCCAGCGGCCGGCTCAGCCGGCATCGAGCGTTTCGATGACAAAATTGTTGTTGGTGTAGACGCAAATGTCGGATGCGATCTGCATCGCCTTGCGGGCGATTTCTTCGGCATCCTTGTCGGTGTCCATCAGCGCGCGCGCCGCGGCCAGCGCATAATTGCCGCCCGAGCCGATCGCCATGACGCCATGTTCGGGTTCGAGCACGTCGCCGGTGCCGGTCAGCGCCAGCGAGACCGACTTGTCGGCAACCAGCATCATCGCTTCCAGCCGGCGCAGATAGCGGTCGGTGCGCCAGTCCTTGGCGAGTTCGACGCAGGCCCGCGTCAATTGCTCCGGATATTGTTCGAGCTTGGCCTCCAGCCGCTCCAGAAGCGTGAAGGCGTCAGCGGTGGCGCCGGCGAAACCGGCAATGACATTGCCGCTTTTGCCGATTCGGCGCACCTTCTTGGCGTTGCCTTTCATGATTGTCTGGCCAAGGCTGACCTGGCCATCACCGGCGATCACCACCTTGCCGCCCCTGCGCACGGTCAGGATCGTCGTGGCGTGCATGGTCAGTTCGTTCGACATCTCTGCTCCGATCAGCACCGGTCCCGACAAGGCGATTCATTACGGGCGATTGGCGCATTACGAGTGACTTGATGGACCCTATGTATGCATAGGTCCGACGATTGCCAACCGGTCATCGGCCAGGCTCGATACTGCTTGGCACGGCAACTGGCAATCACCGGATCATGCTGCTAGAAGGCTCTCGTTTTCAAGCATGTGGACGCTTGGAACGCCTGAACTCTGGACAAGGATGAACATGCCGCCCCGTTCCGCCAACGCAAGCCGCAAGACCAGGGAAACCGACATCTCCGTATCGGTCCAGGTCGACGGCTCCGGAAAATCCGATATTTCGACGGGCGTCGGCTTCTTCGACCACATGCTGGACCAGCTGTCGCGCCATTCGCTGATCGACATGACGGTCAAGGCCAAGGGCGACCTCCACATAGACGATCACCACACGGTCGAGGACACCGGCATCGCGCTCGGTCAGGCGCTGGCCAAGGCACTGGGCGAGCGGCGCGGCATCATGCGCTATGCCTCGATCGATCTCGCCATGGACGAGACGCTGACGCGCGCGGCGATCGACGTTTCCGGCCGTCCTTTCCTTGTCTGGAACGTTGTGTTCTCGTCGCCGAAGATCGGCACGTTCGACACTGAACTGGTGCGCGAATTCTTCCAGGCCCTGGCGCAAAATGCCGGCATCACGCTGCATGTCACCAACCACTACGGCGCCAACAATCACCACATCGCCGAGACCTGCTTCAAGGCGGTGGCGCGTGCGCTGCGTTTCGCTCTTGAAAGCGACCCGCGCCAGCCTGACGCGGTTCCTTCCACCAAGGGATCTCTGAAGGGATAGGCCATGGCCGTCTATGTCGTGATGGAACCGCCGGGCCGCGGCGAAAAGCCTGACACAACGGCCTTTGTCCGTGATGGGTTTTCCTGGCTTGGCTTCCTCGTGCCGCCGCTATGGCTGCTCTGGCACCGGTTGTGGATCGAGGCAGCACTGGCGTTTGTCGCCATGGCTCTGCTTTCGATGCTTGCCGAAGGGCTGAGCCTTGGGCTGGCCGGCCCGCTGCTGTCGCTGCTGGTATCGCTCTATGTCGGGCTGGAAGGGCAGGCCTTGCGGATCGCCGCACTGCGCCGTCGTGGCTGGCACGAATGGGGCGTCGTCGAGGCCGACAGGCTCGACGATGCCGATACGCGCTATGTGCTGGAAGCCGAAGCGCATGCGGATGAGCCAGCGCCAGTGCCGCGCATCGTTCCGGACGCTGCCCATGCCCGGCCGGCACAGACGGGAATGGTGCTCGGACTGACGCACACGCCGGGAAGACCCTGACATGCGGGTCGCGATCATCGATTACGGCTCGGGCAACCTGCGCTCGGCCACCAAGGCCTTCGAGCGCGCCGCGCACGAGGCCGGCATCGCCGCCGCCATCGACCTGACCGCCGATGCCGAGCGTGTCAGAACCGCCGACCGCATCGTCCTGCCCGGCGTCGGCGCCTATGCCGATTGCGCGGCCGGGCTGCGCGCCGTGGCCGGCATGTGGGAAGCGGTCGAGGAGGTCGCGATCGTCAAGCGGCGGCCGTTCCTCGGCATCTGCGTCGGCATGCAGCTGATGTCGGAGCGGGGCCTGGAAAAGACTGTCACGACAGGCTTTGGCTGGATCGCCGGCGACGTCAAGGAGATCACTCCGGCCGATCCTGCGCTAAAAATCCCGCAGATCGGCTGGAACACGATCGAGCTCACGCGCAAGCATCCGCTGTTTTCCGGCATTCCGACCGGCAGCAAGGGGCTGCACGCCTATTTCGTTCATTCCTACCATCTCGACGCGCAGAAGCCGGACGAGGTGCTGGCGATTGCCGACTATGGTGGTCCGGTTACAGCTGCTGTTATCAGCGACAATCTCGCCGGCACGCAGTTTCATCCCGAAAAGAGCCAGGCGCTTGGCCTGGCGCTGATCACCAATTTCCTGCGCTGGAGGCCCTAAGAAAATGAGCAAGAAAGGCTATTGGATGGCGATGGTCGATGTCCGCGATCCCGAGGGCTACAAGCAGTATATCGAGGCGAACGCGGCGGCTTTTGCGAAATATGGCGCGAAGTTTCCCGTGCGGGCGGGGCGTTATGCGAACCCGGAAGGGCCGACAGGCAACCGCCACGTCCTGGTCGAGTTCGAGTCCTACGACAAGGCGATAGAATGCTACGAATCGCCTGAATACCGGGAGGCATTGAAGTACAGGCTTGCCGCCTCGACCGGTCACTTCGTCATTGTTGAAGGCGCCTGAACGGTGATCCTGTTCCCAGCCATCGACCTCAAGGACGGCAAGTGCGTCCGCCTGAAGCACGGCGATATGGCGACCGCGACGATTTACAATGACGACCCGGCCGCGCAGGCCAGGGCTTTCGAGCAACAGGGCTTTGAATGGCTGCATGTCGTCGACCTCAACGGCGCCTTCAAAGGCCAGAGCGTCAACGGCGCGGCGGTCGGCGCCATTCTCAAGGCATCGAAAAACCCGGTGCAGCTCGGCGGCGGCATCCGCACCCTGGCGCAGGTCGAGGACTGGCTCGATCGCGGGCTGGCCCGCATCATTCTCGGCACGGTGGCGGTGCGCGATCCGGATCTGGTCAGGCAGGCCTGCAAGGCATTCCCCGGCAAGATCGCCGTCGGCATCGACGCCAAGGGCGGCAAGGTGGCGGTCGAGGGCTGGGCCGAGGCCTCTAGTCTCGGCGTCATCGAACTGGCGAAGAAGTTCGAGGGCGCCGGCGTTGCCGCCATCATCTACACCGACATCGACCGCGACGGTGTGCTGACCGGCATCAACTGGGACGCCACCATCGATCTTGCCGACGCCGTGTCCATCCCGGTCATCGGCTCCGGCGGGCTCGCCTCGATCGCCGACATCGTGCGCATGACGATGCCCGATGCGCAAAAGCTCGAAGGCGCCATCTCAGGGCGTGCACTTTATGACGGACGTATCGATCCGGCCGAGGCATTGGCGATCCTGGCGGCCGGACCGGAGAAGGCGAGGGCGCGATGAAACTCTCGATCATCCTCGCACCCTATGACAGTGGCCTTTACCATGCCGGCTTTGGCCAGGGCCCCGACGCCATAATTGCCGGCGGCCTTGTCGATGAACTTACCTTGCGCGGCCATGATGTCATCGTCGAGGACATCGGCGAGGTCGGCGATGCCCAGAGACGCGAAATCGCGACAGGTTTCGCGGTTTGTCGGGCAGTCGCCACCAAGGTCGATATGGCGCGCGACGATGAGCGTTTTCCCATCGTGCTCGCCGGAAATTGCCTGACCGCCGCCGGTGCGGTGGCTGGCGACGCCGCTGATTCGATCATCTGGATCGATCAGCATGGCGATCTCAACACGCCCGAGACGTCGGCCTACGGCTTTCTCGACGGCATGGCGCTGGCGACGACGCTGGGGCTCTGCTGGCGGCCGATGACGTCAGCGATTCCCGGCTTCCAGGCGATCGACCCGTCGCGCTGCATGCTGGTCGACGCGCGCGACCTCGATCCAGATGAAAGGCGGCTTCTCGAGACATTGCCGATCATTCGCGCCCAGTGGACCGATGCACTCGACAATGTCGGAAAGCTCAAGGCGGCCGGCGCGGCCCAAGCGCATTTGCATCTTGATCTGGATGTTCACGATCCGGATGTGCTGCAAGTGAACCGCTATGCGCTGCCGGGAGGTCCAAATCCGGAGCAGCTGCGGCAACTGGTTTGCCGGCTGGCCAAGTCGATCCCGATCGTCGGCATCACCCTGTCCGCCTACGATCCTGCCTTTGACGCCAAAGGCGAGGTTCCGCCTGTCGTTGGGCAATTGCTTGGCGATTTTCTTGCCGCGCATGCGAGGATCTGATGCTGAAAGCCCGCGTCATCCCCTGTCTCGACGTCAAGAACGGCCGCGTCGTCAAAGGCGTCAATTTCGTCGACCTGATCGATGCCGGCGATCCGGTCGAAGCGGCCAAGGCCTATGATGCCGCCGGCGCCGACGAGCTCTGCTTCCTCGACATCACCGCCTCGTCCGAAAATCGCGAGACCATCTTCGACATCGTCGCCCGCACCGCCGAGCAATGCTTCATGCCGCTGACCGTCGGCGGCGGCGTGCGCCAGGTCGCCGACATAAGAAAGCTGCTTTTGGCCGGCGCCGACAAAGTGTCGATCAACACGGCGGCGGTGAGGAATTCCGATTTCATCGCCGAGGCGGCCGACAAGTTCGGCAACCAGTGCATCGTCGTCGCCATCGATGCCAAGATAGTGTCAGGCGAAGGCGAGGCCGACCGCTGGGAGATTTTCACGCATGGCGGCCGCGAGAAGACCGGCATCGACGCGGTCGAATTCGCTCGGCAGATGGTCGATCGCGGCGCCGGCGAGATCCTGCTGACGTCGATGGACCGCGACGGCACCAAGGCCGGCTACGACATCGCGCTCACCCGCGCGGTCGCCGACGCGGTGCGTGCGCCGGTCATCGCCTCCGGCGGCGTCGGCACGCTCGATCACCTGGTCGAGGGCATTCGCGACGGCCATGCCGGCGCGGTGCTGGCGGCATCGATTTTCCATTTCGGCACGTACAGCATTGCTGAAGCCAAGTCGCACATGGCCCGAGCCGGCCTGCCGATGCGACTGGACTCGTCAGGGGATCGGCTCTAAAGCATGATCCCGAACCGAAGGTCCGCGCCAGCCAAAAAGGGGGAACCGGTTTCGGAAAAGATCATGCTTAAACAAGCAGATAGATGGCGCCATGGCTGAGTTTTCGCTCTCCGATCTGGAGACAATCATCAGGGAACGCGCGCATTCCGGCGATCCGGATTCGTGGACGGCAAAGCTGTTCGCGCGCGGCATCGACAAGGCGGCGCAGAAGCTCGGCGAAGAGGCGGTCGAAACGGTGATCGCGGCCGTTGGCGGTGACAGACAAGCCCTCGTTTCGGAAAGCGCCGATCTCATCTATCATTGGCTCGTCGTTCTGGGCGTCGCCGGCGTTCCGCTTGCCGATGTCCTGACCGAACTCGAGCGCCGCACCGGTCGTTCGGGCATCGCCGAAAAGGCGTCTCGGCAGGACCGGGGCTGATCGCTGCGGAGGGCAGGAAACTCGATGGACCAGCTCGCCCCCACCGAGAAATATTCGCCCTTCCGTTTTTTCTCGGCGGAAGAATGGTCGCAGTTCCGCGCCGACACGCCGATGACGCTCGGCGAGGACGAGATCCGTCGCCTGCGTTCGCTCAACGACCCGGTCGACCTCGAAGAGGTCAAGCGCATCTATCTTTCGCTATCTCGGCTGTTGTCGGCCCATGTCGAGGCCAGCCAACTGCTGTTCAGGCAGCGCCAGGCCTTCTTCAACGCGGTGGATGTCGTCAAGACGCCCTTCATCATCGGCATTGCCGGCTCCGTCGCGGTCGGCAAATCGACCACGGCGCGCGTCCTCAAGGAATTGCTGGCGCGCTGGCCGTCGAGCCCCAAGGTCGATCTGATCACCACCGACGGCTTCCTGCTTCCCAACGAAATCCTGCGCCGCAACAATTTGATGGAGCGCAAGGGCTTTCCCGACAGCTACGATGTCGGCGCCCTGCTGCGTTTCCTGTCGGGCATCAAATCGGGGCAGCGCAATGTCCGCGCGCCAGTCTATTCGCACCTGACCTACGACGTCGTTCCCGGCGCGTTCCAGACCATCGACCGGCCGGACATATTGATCTTCGAAGGCATCAACGTCCTGCAGCCGGGCAAGCTGCCAAAGGACGGCAAGATCGTGCCTTTCCTGTCGGATTTCTTCGACTTCGCCATCTATATCGATGCCGAAGAGGAGCTGATCCATCAATGGTACATCGCCCGCTTCATGCGGCTGCGCGAGACCGCCTTCCGTGATCCGGACTCCTTCTTCCACCGCTATTCGCAACTTTCGCACGCAGCGGCCCGCGCCATCGCCGAAGGCCTGTGGGCCAACATCAACCTGAAGAATCTGCGCGAGAACATCCTGCCGACGCGAGCCCGCGCCGATCTCATCCTGCGCAAGGGCGCCAATCATCTGGTCGAGGAAGTGGCGCTCAGGAAGCTGTAACGAAGCGGTTAACGGCGGGCAGCTCGGCCTGCCGGTCGCGATTCCGATCCTGCTCACCTGTATTCTCCTTCCCGTGGTCAACTTCGTCGTTCTCGAACGCTGGATCTTTTCCGGTCGCTCAGCCGCGGGCCTCGGCCGTGACACGAAGCGGGTGCCGGTTTTGGGAAAATCCGATGCCTGAAAAAAGTGATGCGGCGATACGGCTCGACTTGAAAGTCCGCGCTTTTGCGCGACAGCATTAGCCAGGATAGGTCACCCGCCGCAGCGTCAGGTTGATCCGGCCGCCATTCCTGAGCAGTGCCGAGGTCGACGGATAGATACGGTCGACGCCGTGGAAACAGAGGCGGCCTTCGCCGCCGAGCACGACGACGTCGCCGCTTTTCAACCTGAACGATTTGGTGCTGCCTTCGCGCGTGCTCTGGCCGACCCTGAACAGGCAATCGTCGCCCAGTGAAACGGAGACGACCGGCGCGGAGAAATCGATCTCGTCGCGGTCCTGATGAAGGCCCATCTTCGCGTCGGGCGAATAGAAATTGACCAGGCAGGCCTCCGGTGGATGGGGATAGGCAGACACCTCGCGCCACAGCTCCAGCATCACGTCCGGGATTGGCGGCCAGGGCGTCCCGGTCACCGGGTGCGTCGGCTGGTAGCGATAGCCGTGCTGCTTGTCGGTGACCCAGCCAAGCGAACCGCAATTGGTCATGCGCACGCTCATCTCCTTGCCGGTGCGCGGCATCGCCGGCACGAACAGCGGCGCTTCCTGCACGACCTGCCTCACATCCTCGACCAGCGCTTCCTGCACGGCGCGGGACAGATAGAGGGGCATGTGGCGGACGCCTTTGGGCAGAACGAGCATCAGCTTGGTCGCTTCATCGGGTTCATCTGGCGGACAATGCCACCAACAAACGAGAACGGCGACCCGAAAGCCGCCGTTCTTGTCCTTGGATGGCAATCGCCAGCTTAAGGTGTGGTGAGATTCAGGTCAGGCCGAGCCGGAGTCGAAGACGGGCGCGAAGCGACCAAACAGGTGGTTTCCGAGAACCGGAGCGGAGCGTACTTAAGTACGTGAGCCCGCGCATGACCCCGAAATCGAGATCGATTTCAGGTCATGCGCAAAACCAAAGTTCTACAGCGTCCTTTGCGCGCCCAACAAGGCGCGCGGCGCTGTAGTAAGCGCAGGAAACCGCCGTTTGCAGGCCGGCATCACCTGAATATCAACATACCTTAGTCGAGATCCGGGATGCGCAGAACCTGCCCTGGATAGATCTTGTCCGGGTCGGTCAGCATCGGCTTGTTGGCCTCGAAAATGATCGTGTTCTTCGCACCCTTGCCCTTGCCATAGCTCTTTTCGGCGATCTTCCAGAGATTGTCGCCTTTCTTGACTGTGTAGAAGGTCGGTTGCTTGGCCGGGGCTGCGGGCGTGCCGGCCTCGGGTGCGGCGACCTGCAATTCATCCGCCTGCACCTTGGACACACCGAGCGTGTTGCCGACGGCGATGATGGCTTTTTCGAAGATCGACTGATCCTTGACTACGCCTTTCAGCACAGCCGTATCGCCCTTGACGTCGACTTCCACATTGTCGGTGCCGAGCGCGTGCGAATCGAGTTCCTTCTTCAGCGTATCGGCGGTTGGCTCCGGCTCATCGTCGCCGAAGCCGAGCTTCTTGCCGACGCCCTTGACGAAATCAAACATGCCCATCTGCGGTCTCCTTGCTGTGACGAATACCGAACTTGCCACCTGCAACCTCGAATTGGAAGCGGTCTCGACCGCGATCGATGTCGCGCCTGCCGCATCGGCCCAGAACTCGGAATCGATTTTTGGAAAAGCACCATGCGTGGCTGCCCGAGCGCGCACCCTTTGCGTCCGGGTGGACGCGCGTCAATCGTCGTCAACCCGACCGCGCAGCTTCTTGATCGTGCCGCGCCCAGCCTTGGTCTTCAGCCGCCTTTCGACCGCGCCTTTCGACGGCCTCGTCTTCTTGCGCGGCGGCGGCGGCGGTTCGGCGGCCTTGGCAACCAGTTCGGCAAGCCGCGCCCGGGCGTCCGCCCGGTTCTGCTCTTGCGTGCGGAAGCGTCCGGCCTCGATGACGATAACGCCGTCCTTGGTGGCGCGCTGGCCGGCCAGCCTTATGGTTCGCTCGCGGACGCGCTCCGACAGGCCCGGCGCATTCGCCGCATCGAAGCGCAATTGCACCGCCGTCGCCACCTTGTTGACGTTCTGGCCGCCGGGGCCGGACGAGCGGATGAAGTCCTCGTGCAGGTCATCCGGATGGATCACCGCATCGTCGGCAATGATGATCTTGTCGTCGGCGTTCATGCCGCAGTCATGGCGCGGCGAACGAAAAAAGAAAAGGCCCCCCGGGTCGGGGCTTCCCGATCCCGGCCCGGGCGTACCCGATCCCCGGGTCGGGCCCTTGCCCGATCCCGATCCCGGCCCGGGCCTGGTAGCCGGCTGGCGACTATTCCGCGGCTTCGCGCATGCGCGGCGCGGCGCCGAGCACGATGGCGTCGACATGCGGTTCGAATTTCTCGAAATTGACGGCGAACATGCCGACCAGCCTTGCCGCCTGCAGGTCATAGGCTGAGGTATCGGCCCATGTCGATCTTGGATCGAGAATGGCACGGTCGACGCCCGCGACCGCCACCGGCACCTCGAAACCAAAATTGGCGTCGGTCCGGTAATCGGCCCCTTTCAGCGAGCCGTCGAGCGCCGCGGCGAGCAGCGCCCGCGTCGCCTTGATCGGCATCCGCTTGCCGGTGCCGTAGGCGCCGCCGGTCCAGCCGGTGTTGACCAGCCAGCAATCGACACCGTGATGGGCGATCAGCTCGCGCAGCAGATTGCCGTATTCCGACGGATGGCGCGGCATGAACGGTGCGCCGAAACAGGTCGAAAACGTCGCTTCGGGTTCGGTGACGCCCTTTTCGGTCCCTGCCACCTTGGCGGTGTAGCCGGAGAGGAAATGATAAATCGCCTGCGCCGGGGTCAGCCGGGCGATCGGCGGCATCACGCCGAATGCGTCGGCGGTCAGCATGATGATGTTTTTCGGGTGACCGGCGCGGCCTGTCTTGCTGGCGTTGGGGATGAAGTGGAGCGGATAGGCGCAGCGCGTGTTTTCAGTGAGATTGCCGTCGTTGAAATCCGGCACGCGGCCGGCGTCGAGCACCACATTCTCCAGCACAGTGCCGAAGCGCTGGGTGGTGGCGAAGATCTCCGGCTCGGCTTCGGCCGAAAGCTTAATCGTCTTGGCATAGCAGCCGCCTTCGAAGTTGAAGATGCCATGCGGACCCCAGCCGTGCTCGTCGTCGCCGACCAGCGTGCGCGACGGATCGGCCGACAGCGTCGTCTTGCCGGTTCCCGAGAGGCCGAAGAAGATGGCCGCGTCTCCGCCGGCGCCTTCATTGGCCGAGCAATGCATCGGCATCACGCCCTTCGCCGGCAACAGATAGTTGAGCACGGTGAACACCGATTTTTTCATTTCGCCGGCATAGGAGGTGCCGCCGATCAGCACGATCATGCGCGAGAGGTCGACGGCGATCACCGTTCCGGTTCGGGTGCCGTGGCGGACGGGATCGGCACGGAACGACGGCAGGTCGATGATCGTCAACTCGGGCACAAAATGCTCGAGCTCGGCGGCTTCCGGGCGAATGAGCAGATTGCGGATGAACAAGGAGTGCCAGGCAAACTCGGTGACGACCCGGGTCGTCAGCTTCAAGTCCTCATCGGCGCCGCCGACCAAATCCTGCACATAAAGATCCTTGCCCGCCGCGTGGGCGCGAAAATCGGCGAGCAGCGTGTCGAACTGGGCCGGCGAAATCGACTTGTTGTTGTCCCACCAGACATGCGGCCCGGTGGTCTCGTCGCGCACGACGAATTTGTCCTTGGGCGAGCGGCCGGTGTGCTGCCCGGTCTCGGCGACCAGTGCGCCATGCGCGGTAAGCCGGGCCTCGCCGCGGCGGATCGCCTCCTCGTAAAGGACGGCCTCGCCGAAATTATAGCGCACCACGCCGGTGGTTTTCAGGCCGATCCGGTCGATCGCCCATGCGGGATTGCGTTTGCCGGCTTCCGACATGAGGGGTTCCTTCTTCGATTGCAGCATCATGGCCGGCGAACTTCCGGAGCCCCCAACGATGGAGACTGTAACGGTCAGAACCAGAAAAGCCAAATGATATCAAATATTTAATCGATTTAAATATTTTGAAAGTTGTTTAAATCGTTTATATGTGCGAAAAATCAGGCGGGTGCCCAAAGGATTGGCGGTCTGTATCGGTCCAATCCATGTTGAGGTTAAATTGTGGCCGCCGGCATGCCGCTCGTGACAGCGGACGAAGCCTGTGCCACATTTTGTACCTAATTTGTCCTGCAAAAGCCCCTTCTCGACCAAAGAAGGGACAGCTCATGAGGGAGCCACTTGAAATGGCAACAATCGCGCTTGTCGACGACGACCGCAACATTCTGACTTCGGTGTCGATCGCCCTCGAATCGGAGGGGTATCGCGTCGAAACCTATACGGATGGGGCGTCGGCGCTGGAAGGTCTGGCGGCGCGCCCGCCGAATCTCGCCATCCTCGACATCAAGATGCCGCGCATGGACGGCATGGAGCTTCTGCGCCGGATGCGCCAGAAATCCGACCTGCCGGTGATCTTCCTGACCTCCAAGGACGACGAGATCGATGAGCTTTTCGGCCTCAAGATGGGCGCCGACGACTTTATCCGCAAACCCTTCTCGCAGCGTCTTCTGGTCGAGCGGGTTCGCGCCGTGCTGCGCCGTGCCAGCGCCCGCGAGGCGTCGGCCAAGACGCCCAACCAGCAGGCCCGTTCGCTTGAGCGCGGCCAGCTTGTCATGGACCAGGAGCGCCACACCTGCACCTGGAAAGGCGAGCCGGTGACGCTTACCGTCACCGAATTCCTGATCCTGCATTCTCTGGCCCAACGCCCCGGTGTGGTAAAAAGCCGTGATGCGCTGATGGATTCGGCCTATGATGAGCAGGTCTATGTCGATGACCGCACCATCGACAGTCACATCAAGCGCCTTCGCAAGAAGTTCAAGGCCGTCGATGATGACTTCGAGATGATCGAAACCCTTTACGGAGTCGGATATCGGTTTCGCGAAGCGTAAATAGGCAATAGGCAGTAGGGAATAGTCGGTAGTCAGTTTTGAATGGTGCGAACGGCCACTCAGCATCGCCGCGACCTCAGCCAACCATTTCTCTATTCCCTACTGCCTACTCACTAATTACTAAGCGGGGGCTGCTATTCGATGGCAGTGGACGTAGAGCGAGTGAGACGGACGGGCGCCCGGCGCCCGTCGCGGATTCTGCCCGCATTCCTGTCGAGGATCACGGTGCCGATGCGCCGCTTCCTCGGCCACCATATCTTTTCCAGCCTGACGCGGCGCATTCTCTTCCTCAACCTCGCCGGCCTGGCCGTCCTGGTCACCGGCATTCTCTACCTCAACACGTTTCGCGACGGGCTGATCGATGCCCGCGTCGAGAGCCTGATGACCCAGGGCGAGATCATCGCCGGCGCGATCGCCGCATCGGCGACGGTCGAGACCGATTCGATCAGCATCGATCCGGAAAAGCTGCTTGAACTGCAGGCCGGCGAAAGCCTGGGCCCCGGCTCCGATCAACTCGACAATCTGGACTTTCCGATCAATCCGGAGCGCGTCGCGCCGGTGCTCAGGCGCTTGATTTCGCCGACGCGGACGCGCGCCCGGATCTATGACCGCGACGCCAATCTGCTGCTCGATTCGCGCCACCTCTATTCGCGCGGCCAGATCCTTCGCTACGATCTGCCGCCGACCGACAAGGAAGAGCCCGATCTTCTCGAGCGAATCCAGAAATTCGTCTTCGACTTTTTCCGCAACACCGCGCTGCCGGTCTACCATGAGCAGCCGGGCGGCAACGGCGCTGCATTTCCGGAGGTGGTCAAAGCGCTTACCGGCAGCCCGTCGACCATCGTGCGGATCTCCGAACAGGGCGAGCAGATTGTTTCGGTCGCCGTGCCAATCCAGCGCTTCCGCGCCGTCCTCGGCGTGCTGATGCTGTCGACGGAAGGCGGCGACATCGACAAGATCGTCGCGGCCGAGCGCAAGGCGATCCTGCGCGTCTTCGGCATCGCCGCCCTTGTCACCGCCATCCTGTCGATGCTGCTTGCTTCGACCATCGCCAACCCGCTGCGCCGGCTGTCGGCGGCGGCGGTCAGGGTGCGGCGCGGCGTCAAGAATCGCGAGGAAATCCCGGACTTCTCCGATCGGCAGGACGAGATCGGCAATCTGTCGATCGCCGTGCGCGACATGACCAATGCGCTCTACGCCCGCATCGAGGCGATCGAAAGTTTCGCGGCCGACGTATCGCACGAATTGAAGAACCCGCTGACCTCGCTGCGCAGCGCGGTAGAGACCCTGCCTCTGGCCAAGAACGAGGCGTCGCGCGCCCGGCTGATGGAGGTCATCCAGCACGACGTCCGGCGGCTGGACCGTCTCATCACCGACATTTCCGATGCCTCCCGTCTTGACGCCGAGCTCGCGCGCGAAGACGCAGGAACCGTGGATCTCAAGAAATTCATCACCGATCTGGTCGACGTTTCGCGCACGGCCACGCGCAACAAGAAGACGGTCGACATCGAGTTCAAGGTCGCCAAACTGCCGCAGGGCGTCAAAGGCTATTTCGTCGCCGGCCATGATCTGAGGATCGGCCAAGTCATCACCAACCTGATCGAGAATGCCCGCTCCTTCGTTCCTGAGGAGCGCGGCCACATCGCCATATCGCTGGCGCGCGCCGGCAAGGTCAACATCATCACCGTCGACGACAATGGTCCCGGTATAAGGGCCGACAACATCGACCGCATCTTCGAGCGCTTCTACACCGACCGGCCGGCCGGCGAGGCGTTCGGCCAGAACTCGGGTCTTGGCCTGTCGATCAGCAGGCAGATCGTCGAAGCCCATGGCGGCACGCTGACCGCCGAGAACATCCCGGGCACCAAACCCGGCGAGATCAAGGGCGCGCGTTTCGTCGTGACACTGCCGGCGGAAGGCTGACGCATGATCCCGAACCGAAGGTCCGCGCAGCGAAAAGTGGGAACCGGTTTTCGGACAAGATCATGCGTGAACCAAAAAGCATGATCCCGAAAAGTGGCGACCGGTTTCCGGACAAGAATCATGCCTGAGCCGACTGTGAAGGCTGAGAACATTCACGGCACGGCGATCCTGATCGGCGAGCGTGGTGTCCTCATCACGGGACCGTCCGGGTCGGGCAAGACGACGCTGGCGTTCGCCCTCATCGATCATTGCCGCCAACGTGGATTGTTTTCGCGGCTGATCGGTGACGACAGGCTCCTCGCGGCCGATCACGCGGGGCGGCTGGTCTGCCGGGTGCCCGCTCCCATCGCCGGCCTCGCCGAGGTGCCCGGATTCGGCCCGCGGCCATTGTCGTTCGAGCCCGGCGGCGTCATCGACCTTTGCGTCCGGCTGGTCCCGACAAGCGAAATGGACCGCTTCCAGGAAGATGCCAGCGAGTTCATCGCGGGCTGTCCGGTGCCGCGTATTGATCTTGCCGAACGCAATGTTCCGGCGGCCCTGCCGGCCGTGATGGCGCGGCTGCCAATTACGCCTTTCGTATGATGCGATTTCGAATTGTTGCTGCAATGCGTCAAAATGGCCTGCGCCTGTGCAATTTTGGGCTTGTCAACGCGCCTCGCGTCGACAAGATAGCGCTCCCGCCGCCTGAAAAGGCCGGCGAGCATGAAACGCCTGTGAATCGGCGATGACGGGAGCCACCAAAGAATGATCGGACTCGTGCTTGTAACGCACGGTCAACTGGCCGCCGAATTCCGCCATGCCGTGGAACATGTCGTCGGGCCACAAGACAGTTTCGAGACCGTCGCGATCGGCGCCGATGACGATATGGAGCAGCGCCGCAGCGACATCATCGATGCCGTTGCCCGTGTCGACACGGGAGCGGGCGTCATCGTCTTGACAGACATGTTCGGCGGCACGCCTTCCAATCTTGCAATTTCGGTGATGGAATCCGGTCGTACCGAGGTCATTGCCGGCATGAACCTGCCGATGCTGATCAAGCTGTCCAGCATTCGCAAGGGCGACAATATGAGCGCAGCGCTGGACGAGGCGCAGGCGGCAGGCCGCAAATACATCAATGTCGCCAGCCAGCTTCTGAGCAGCAAATGAGCGCGCTGTCGGCCAACAAGGGTGACATCGTCCGGGAATTTCCAATCGTCAACCAGCGTGGCCTGCATGCCCGCGCCTCGGCAAAATTCGTTCAGGTTGCCAGCGGCTTCGACGCCTCCGTCCAGGTCGAGAAGGACGGCGTCACGGTTGGTGGCACCTCGATCATGGGCCTCATGATGCTGGCGGCAAGCCCCGGCTATTCGATCCGCGTCTCCGCCAGCGGCCCGGAGGCCGAGCAGGTGATCGACGCGCTGGAGCAACTGGTCGCCTCCCGCTTCGGCGAAGAGTCCTGACGCCTGGAGCGCGTCGCGGCTGAACCCGATTTCGCGCCGGCGCGCCTCTGAGGACATGCACGGATAAAGATTTCTTTATATCCCATTGTCGTCCGACCGACGATCTGCTAGTCAGGCCGGCAACTCGCGCCCTTCGACACGCCTTCCGGCGCGGGCGCATCCCGAAGACAATTCTTGATCGGAGCACTGCCATGACGGGTAGCAATGACTATGTGGTCGCCGACATCTCGCTTGCCGGCTGGGGCCGCAAGGAGATCGAGATCGCCGAAACCGAAATGCCGGGCCTGATGGCCTGCCGCGAAGAATTTGGCAAGGCGCAGCCGCTCAAGGGCGCGCGCATCACCGGCTCGCTGCACATGACCATCCAGACGGCGGTGCTGATCGAAACGCTGAAGGCGCTCGGCGCCGAGATCCGCTGGGCCTCCTGCAACATCTTCTCGACCCAGGACCATGCGGCCGCGGCCATCGCCGAGGCCGGCATTCCGGTCTTCGCGGTCAAGGGCGAGTCGCTCGAGGACTACTGGGTCTACACCGACAAGATATTCCAGTGGGCCGATGGCGGCACCTCCAACATGATCCTCGACGATGGCGGCGATGCCACCATGTACATCCTGATCGGCGCGCGTGCCGAAGCCGGCGAGGATGTGCTCTCCAATCCAGGCAGCGAGGAGGAAGAAATCCTGTTTGCCCAGATCAAGAAGCGGATGGCGGCATCGCCCGGCTTCTTCGCCAAGCAGAAGGAGGCGATCCGCGGCGTCACCGAAGAGACGACGACCGGCGTCAACCGGCTCTATCAGTTGCAGAAGAAGGGCCTGCTGCCGTTCCCGGCGATCAACGTCAACGACAGCGTGACCAAGTCGAAATTCGACAATAAATATGGCTGCAAGGAATCGCTGGTCGACGGCATTCGCCGCGGCACCGACACGATGATGGCCGGCAAGGTTGCGGTCGTCTGCGGCTATGGCGACGTCGGCAAGGGCTCTTCGGCGTCGCTCAAGGGCGCCGGCGCCCGCGTCAAGGTCACCGAGGTCGATCCGATCTGCGCATTGCAGGCGGCAATGGACGGCTTCGAAGTCGTCACCCTCGAAGATGCCGCCCCGACCGCCGACATCATCATCACCACCACCGGCAACAAGGATGTCGTCACCATCGACCATATGCGGGCGATGAAGGACATGGTGATCGTCGGCAATATCGGCCACTTCGACAACGAGATCCAGGTGGCGTCGCTGCGCAATCTGAAGTGGACCAACATCAAGCCGCAGGTCGACATGATCACCTTCCCGGACGGCAAGCGGATGATCCTTTTGTCGGAAGGCCGCCTGCTCAATCTCGGCAACGCCACCGGCCACCCGAGCTTCGTCATGTCGGCGTCCTTCACCAACCAGGTGCTGGCCCAGATCGAGCTGTACAGCAAGCCCGGCCAGTATCAGAACCAGGTCTATGTCCTGCCGAAGCATCTCGATGAAAAGGTCGCGCGCCTGCATCTCGACAAGCTCGGCGCCCGGCTTACCGAACTGTCCGGCGAACAGGCCGCCTATATCGGCGTGACCCCGCAGGGACCGTTCAAGCCGGAACACTACCGCTATTAACCACAGCGGAAATTACCACTAGATATTGAGGCCGGGCGATTGACTTTCGCCCGGCTTTATTTTTGCGCGGATTGATTCTTCACGCCGATTCGCGCAAGCGCTATGGTGCTGATTCGCGGGCCCGGGGACGAGGGCCGAGGCCCGCATCAGGGCGGTCTTGCATTCAGGCGGCGAAGAGGACCAGGACATGCCGGGGGATTACCCGCCTTGCGCGGGACAGGCCGTTTCCGGCGGCCACAACGATATGGCGACCACGGGTTCCGCTGCCAGAGGCGGAAGCCTCTTATGGCGCGCTGGCGCCCGCGTCGGAAAATTGCTTGCTTGTTCCGCGCTCGCCGGCCCGCTGCTTGGCCTTTCGGCACACGCTGGACCGGCTGCTGCATCCCACGCGGCTGGGCCCAAAACCGGGCTGTCGGTCAGCACGGTCGAGGTCATGCAACTCGCCATGTTTGTCGGCGTCATGGGCGCGGCACTTGTCTCGGCCATTTTCCTGATCCGCGAACGGGCGCGCACCTCGGCCCAGAATGGCGAACTCAGAGCCCGCCTGGCCGACGTCAACGCTGCGCTGCAGCGCTCCGAGGCGCTGCTCAACCTGCGCGGCCAGCGTGTCGTCGTGTGGGCATCGGAAAACAAAAAGCCCGAGCTCGTCGGGACATTGCCGGTTGAAAGCGGGGCTCCGGAAGACCGTGCCGCCTTCCTCGCCTTTGGCCGTTGGCTGATGCCGCGCTCGGCGGCGGCGCTCGAGAATGCCGTGGCGGGACTGCGGGAAAAGGCGAAGCCGTTCGATCTCGTCATCGAATCGCAGGCCGGGGCGCCGCTCGAAGTGCACGGCCGCAAGAGCGCAGCACACATGCTCGTCCGCTTCGTCTCGCTTTCTGAAACGCAGCGAAGCGAGGCCAGGCTAAGAATTGAGAACCAGCGCCTTGCCGCCGACTATGACACCATGCTCGGTCTTTTCAACGCACTCAGCATGCCAGCCTGGCTGCGCTCGGCGGACGGGCGGCTGAAATGGGTCAACCGCGCCTATGCCAGGGCGGTCGAGGCGGAAAACGCCGAAGCTGCGGTTCGCGACGCGAAGGAGTTCCTGGGCGGCCAGGCGCGCGATGCGATCGCTGCGCAGCACAAGTCGCATCCCGTCTTCGAGCAGGCGCTTTCCACCGTGATCGAAGGCGACCGCCGCATGTTCGCCGTGACCGACTTCGCCGGCGCGGACGGCTCGGCGGGTCTCGCCTGCGACACCAGCGCCATCGAAACGATCCGTAGCGAATATGAGCGGACCGTGCGCAGCCATGCCGACACGCTCGACCAGCTCAACACCGCCGTGGCGATTTTCGATACCGACGAAAAACTGCAGTTTTTCAACCAGGCGTTTCAGAAACTATGGGGTCTCGACGCCGGCTTCCTGCACAGCGCTCCGGACAACGCCTTGTTGCTCGACCGGCTGCGCAGCGAAGGCAAGATCGCCGAGCAGCCCGAATGGCGGCGCTGGAAGGAAAGCCTGCTTGGCGCCTATCGCGCGGTCGAGTCGCAGGAACATTGGTGGCATTTGCCGGACGGCAAGACCATCCGCGTCGTCGCCAATCCGCAGCCCAAAGGTGGCGTCACCTGGGTGTTCGAGAACCTGACCGAGAAGATGGACCTTGAAAGCCGCTACCAGACCGCGGTGCGGGTCCAGGGCGAAACGCTCGACAATCTTGCCGAAGGCGTAGCCGTGTTCGGCCCCGACGGCAGGCTCAGATTGTCGAACCCGGCATTCGCAGCACTTTGGGGGCTCGACGCCGACGCCGCCAAGTCCAACGTTCACGTCTCCACGATCCGCGATCTGTGCGACCGGCGCGCCGCCGACAGCCCCTGGCGCGGGTTCGTTGCCGCCGTCACCGGTTTCGACGACGAGCGCCGCGACCGCCACGGCCAGACCGAGCTGAACAACGGCACCGTGCTGCGCTACGCGATGATCCCGCTGCCCAACGGGCAGGTGATGATGACCTTCGTCGACGTCACCGACAGCGTCAATGTCGAGCGGGCGCTGAAGGACAAGAATGAGGCGCTGGAAAAATCCGACCAGCTCAAGAACGAGTTTGTGCAGCACGTCTCCTACGAGCTGCGCTCGCCGCTGACCAACATCATCGGCTTCACCGAGCTGCTTTCGCTGCCCTCGACCGGGCCATTGAACCAGAAGCAGAGCGAATATGTCGAGCATGTCAGTTCGTCTTCCTCGGTCCTGCTCACCATCGTCAACGACATCCTCGATCTGGCGACCGTGGATGCCGGCATCATGGAGCTCGATATCTCCGAAGTTCACGTCGACCGGACCATCGCTGCCGCTGCCGAGCTTGTTGCCGACCGGCTGGAGGAGCATGCGATCAGGCTCAAGATCGATGCGACCACTGCGCCAAAGACGTTCCACGGCGACGAAATCCGAATCCGCCAGATCCTCTACAATCTGCTGAGCAATGCCGCGAACTACGCACCGGAGGCGAGCACCATCACGCTCGCCTGCCGCTCGCTTGCCGAAGGCGTGGAATTCTCCGTTCACGACGACGGTCCCGGCATGCCGCCGGACCTGCTCGATTCCGTGTTCCGCCGTTTCGAACCGCGCACCAATGGCGGCCGCCGGCGCGGCCCCGGCCTCGGCCTGTCGATCGTCAAGAGCTTTGTCGAACTGCATGGCGGCAGTGTCCGCATCGAAACCGGCAAGGACATGGGCACCACCGTCATTTGTGCCTTTCCCGACACGCCGTCCGGCATCCGCGCGGCGGCCGAGTAGCGCGCTCGATGGCAGGCATGGTGCTGGAGCGTTTTCTCGCCGACGAGGCTGCGACCGCAAGGCTGGGCGAGGATCTGGCCATGTCGCTGCGCCCCGGCGACGTGCTGGCTCTCAGAGGCGATCTCGGCGCCGGCAAGTCGAGTTTGGCGCGGGCGTTGATCAGGGCAATGACCGACGATGCCGGTCTCGACGTGCCGAGCCCGACCTTCACGCTCGTCCAGAGCTATGAGGCGCGCGTCCCCGTCCATCATTTCGACCTCTATCGCCTGTCCGCGGCGTCCGAACTGGACGAACTGGGTTTCGACGAGGCGCTGGCGCAAGGCGCTGCCCTGGTCGAATGGCCGGAGCGGGCAGAGGCCTATTTGCCAAAGACTTCGGTGCTGATCGAACTCGTCCATCAGGACGACGGGCGCCTGGCGAGATTGTCGGGACAAGGCGCTGCCTTCGAGCGCGCGGCGCGCTCGCTGGCCATGCGCAATTTTCTCGAAAGAGCCGGCTGGGGTGAAGCGCAGAGACGCTATTTTATCGGCGACGCCTCGGCCCGCTCCTATGAGGTCGTCTCGCTGGCCGGCCTGCCGCCGCGCGTGTTGATGAACTCGCCGCGGCTGGTGCTCGGGCCGCCGGTCCGCGACGGCAAGCCCTATGCGGTGATCGCCCACACCGCACAATCCGTCGCCGCCTTCGTCGCCATCGATCGGGCATTGCGGACCGGCGGCGTCAGCGCCCCGGAAATCCACGCGCAGGACCTGGACCAGGGCTTTCTTCTCATGGAGCATCTCGGCTCGGAGGAATTTCTCTGCCAGCACGGTCAGCCGCTGGCGGAGCGCTACGCGGCGGCGGCCGAACTGCTTGCCATGATGCACGGCAAGACGTGGCCCGATCGCATCGAGGCCGCGCCCGGCGTCTTTCACGATGTGCCGCCTTTCGACCGCGACGCCATGATGATCGAAGCCGAATTGCTGCTCGACTGGTATGTGCCGGCGATTTCAGGCGGCCCGGCAAGCGATGCCTTGCGCGCCGGCTATACCAAGCAATGGAACGCGGCCCTCGACCGGCTGGAGGGGTGCGAATACACGCTCATGCTGCGCGACTTTCATTCGCCGAACATCATCTGGCGCGGCGAACGTACCGGTCACGATCGCCTTGGCATCGTCGATGTCCAGGACGCGCTGATCGGCCCTTCCGCCTACGATCTCGCCTCGCTCGCCATGGACGCCCGGGTTACGATCTCGCCTGAGATCGAGCGACGGACGGTCGATGCCTATATCGCCGCGCGCCATAAGGCTGGCGCTTTTAACGAAGACGAATTCGTCGAGGCCTATGCGATCATGGCGGCGCAGCGCAATTCGAAGATCCTCGGCATTTTCGTCCGGCTCGAAAAGCGCGACGGCAAGCCCTATTATCTGAAACACCTGCCGCGCATCCGCGATTATCTTCGGCGGGCGCTGGCGCATCCGGCACTGGCCGGCCTGCGGGATTTCTACACCGCCCACCGGCTGCTGGAGGAGCGGCCGCTGTGACGACACGCCCCAAAACCGCAATGGTGCTTGCCGCCGGGCTGGGAAAGCGCATGCGGCCAATCACCGACTCAATGCCGAAACCGCTGGTCAGGATATCAGGCAAGACGTTACTCGACTGGAGCCTGGACAGCCTGACCCGTGCCGGCGTCGACAAGGCCATCGTCAACGTCCATTACTTTCCCGAGCAGATCGTCGGCCACGTCGCCGCGCGCCGCGCGCCGCGCGTCGTCATTTCCGACGAAAGCCAAAGACTGCTCGATTCCGCCGGCGGTATCGTCCATGCTTTGCCGGAACTGGGAGGGGCTCCCTTTTACATCGTCAACGCCGACACCTTCTGGATCGACAGCGGCGTGCCCAACCTTGCCCGCCTCGCCCTTGCATGGGACGCGGCGAAAATGGATATTCTGCTGATGCTCGCGGATTCCCAGTCAGCAACCGGACACAGCGGCGGCACCGATTTCCTGATGGCGCCGGACGGCGCCTTGCGGCGTTCGAAAGGCGACCCGACAGGCCTGATCTATGCCGGCGCGGCGATCGTCCATCCCAGGCTTTTTAGGGATGCGCCGGCCGGCCCACACTCGCTCAACGCCTATTTCGATGCGGCCATCGCAGCCGGCCGCCTGTACGGCATGGTGATGCACGGCCATTGGATCACCGTTGGCACGCCCGACGCCATTCCGCTTGCGGAAGCGGTCGTTGCCACCGCTCTTGCTGAGTCGCCCGGCACTCTTACCGAGTTGACCAGCGCTCTCACCGAGCTGAAATGAGCGGCTCCCGCCGCGTTTTCTCGATCCCGCCCGGAGCGCCGTTTCTGCCGACGCTGGCCGAGGCCCTGCTGTCAGGGCGCCTCGTTTCCGGTTTCCGCTTCGACGGCGACCCGCTGGCGCTGGCCGACGCCACCATCTACGTGCCGACGCGCCGCGCCGCGCGGGCGCTGCGCGGCGTCTTCGTCGACTGTCTGGGTGGCCGCTCGGCGATACTGCCGGTCATCCGCCCGCTCGGCGAGTTCGATGAGGACGAGGCCGCGTTCGAGGCCGACGCATCGGCCGCCATCGACCTCGCGCCGCCGATCGCCGCGATCGAGCGCCTGCTGCTGCTGGCGCCGCTGGTGCGCGCCTGGAAACGCCGCCTGCCGGCGCATGTCGCGGCACTTTTCGACGAGGAGATCGTTGTGCCGGCGTCGGCCGCCGATGCCATCTGGCTGGCGCGCGACCTGGCCCGGCTGATGGACGAGATCGAGACGGAAGGCACGGACTGGACCAGGCTCGCCGATCTGGTGACCGGCAACCTCGCCGGCTGGTGGCAAGTGACGCTCGACTTCCTGAGCATCGTCACCGAAAACTGGCCGAATCTCCTCGAAGAACGCAATCGCTCCAACCCGGCTGCGCATCGCAATGCGCTGATAAGGCTGGAAGCAGCGCGGCTGAAGCGCAATCCGCCGACCGGGCCGGTGATCGCCGCCGGCTCCACCGGGTCCATTCCCGCCACCGCTGAATTGCTTGCGGTGATCGCCGGCCTGCCCAGCGGCGCGGTCGTGCTGCCCGGCCTCGACCTGATGCTGGATGAGCCGTCATTCCAGGCAATTGCGGTGCCCGGCGCGCGGCCGGCCTTGCTTGGCCACCCGCAATACGGCCTGGCAAAACTGATCGGCAAGATCGGCGTGCTGCGCGGCGATGTCGAGGAGATCGCCGTTGCCGAAAGGCCGCTCGCGCTGCGCGCCGCACTTGTCGGCGAGGCGCTGCGGCCGGCGGAGACCACCGAGCTGTGGGTCGAGACGCGCGCCCGCTTTACGGCCGGCGATATCACCGAGGCCTTCGCCGACGTGACGCTGCTCGAAGCCGCCGGCGAGCGCGACGAAGCGGTGGCGATCGCCGTCGCGCTGAAACGCGCCGTCGAACAGCCCGGCCAGCGCGCCGCGCTCGTCACCGGCGACCGCGCCCTGGCGCGGCGCGTCTCGGTCGAGCTGTTGCGCTTTGGTGTCGTCGCCGACGATTCGGGCGGCACACCGCTCATCAACACGCCAGCCGCCGGCCTGCTCAGACTGGCGCTTCAGGCGGCGTTCCGCCCCGGCGATCCCGTGGCCCTGCTGTCGCTGCTCAAGCACCCGCTGCTTGGCCTCGGTCTGGAACGCACAAGCGTCCGTCGCGCGGTGGAGATCGTCGAACTGGTGGCGCTGCGCGGCGGCACCGGCCGCCCCGACGTCGCCTCGCTGCCGGAGCTCTTCGATGCCCGGCTCCTCGAATTCGACGATCGCGGCAATCGCCGCCCGCCCTTCTGGCGATCGCGGCTTTCGGTCAGGCGCATCGAAGAAGCCCGAGACCTACTGATCCGGTTAACCGCCGCGCTTGCGCCGCTGGTTGCCTATCGCGACGAGGAGAATGCCGATCTTGCCACGCTTGTGCGGGCCAGCGTCGTCGCGCTCGAAGGTCTCGGCCGCTCCGCGGGTGGCTGTCTGAGCGAACTCTATGCCGACGACGCCGGCGAAAAGCTCACCGAGCTCTTGCGCGGGCTGGTCGCTGCCTCAGCGTCGTTCTCCTTCGGAGCCGACGAATGGCCCGACGTGATGGAGGCGCTGATCGCACCCGAGACGGTCAAGCCGGCACAAGGCACCGACAGGAACATCGCCATCTGGGGTGCGCTGGAAGCCCGGTTGCAGAACGTCGACACGCTGGTCGTCGGCGGGCTCAACGAAGGCGTGTGGCCGCGCAAGCCGGAAAGCGACCGCTTCATGTCCCGGCTGATGAAGACCGGCATCGACCTCGAGCCGCCCGAACGGCGCATCGGCCTGGCCGCCCATGATTTCCAGATGGCGATGGGGGCGAAGAAAGTGGTGCTGGCGCGCTCCGCCCGCTCCGGCGACGCACCGGCGGTGCCGTCGCGCTGGCTGCAGCGCCTGCTGACCTTCATAGGCAAGGACCATGCGGCGGTGCTTCGCCGGCGTGGTGATGAATTCCTGTCCTGGGCCCGTGCGCTCGATGCCGGCGAACGAAGAGACTTCGCGCCGCGGCCGCAGCCGACGCCACCGCTGGATGTGCGGCCGCAACATTTCTCGGTCACCGAGATCGAAACGCTGCGCCGCGACCCTTACGCGATCTATGCCAGGAGGATCCTCCGCCTGATGCCGCTCGACCCGGTCATCCGCGACCCGGGTGCTGCCGAACGCGGCACGCTGTTTCACGCCATCCTGCATCTCTTTTCGCGGACCGTGGCCGATCCGCTTGTGCCGGAGGCGCTGGACGGTCTCATTGCCGCCGGCCGCGCATGCTTTGCCGAGGCGGCCCTTCCCCCCGATGTCGAGGCGGTGTGGTGGCCGCGCTTCGAAAAGCTCGCCGCCGGCATCATCGAATGGGAGCGCGGCCGCGCCTTCGCCGTGACAATGCGGCATGCCGAGGAGCACGCCGAGAAAACCGGCGTCGGCCAATCCGGCGTGACGCTGTCCGGCTATGCCGATCGTGTCGATCTCCTGGCCGGCGGCATGGCCGACATCCTGGATTACAAGACCGGCTCTTCGCCGTCGAAGGTGCAGGCCCATACGCTGCTTTCGCCGCAACTGGCGCTCGAGGGCGCGCTGCTCAGGCGAGGCGGCTTCAAGGGGCTAGGCGCGCGCGAGCCGTCGCAGTTGGCCTTCATCAGGCTGAAGCCGAACGGCGAGGTGTTCGAGGAATCCATCCTCGAATACAACCGCAAGTCGCGAACCGCCGCAGACCTCGCCGAGGAGGCCTGGGCGCGGCTCGAAAAACTGCTGATCCACTATGCCAACCCCGCTACCGGATACCTGTCGCGGGCGTTGCCGTTCCGCGAGGGCGAGACCGACGGCGACTACGACCATCTCGCCCGCGTACTCGAATGGTCTGCCGGCGGCGACGCCGACGACGAGGGAGGGGAGGCATGAAGAAGGCCTATCCCATCCCGACCGATACCGCCGTCAGCCAGGCAAGCGCCTCAGACCCGCAAAATTCCGCCTGGGTGTCGGCCAATGCCGGATCGGGCAAGACCCATGTGCTGGCCCAGCGTGTCATTCGTCTTCTGCTGCGTGGCACCGATCCGTCGAAGATCCTGTGCCTGACCTACACCCGCGCCGCCGCCGCCAACATGTCGAACCGGGTGTTTTCGACATTGTCGGAATGGACGGCGCTTGGCGACGCAGAACTGGCGACAAGGATAGAGGCGCTGGACGGTCGCCAGCCCGATCGCGAAGCCATGCGCCGCGCCCGCCGCCTGTTCGCCGAGGCGCTGGAGACGCCCGGCGGGCTGAAGATCCAGACCATCCACGCCTTCTGCGAATCGGTGCTGCACCAGTTCCCGCTGGAAGCCAACATACCGGCCCATTTCGAAATGCTCGATCCGCAGATGGAGGCGTCGCTCTTCGCCGCCGCCCGCCGCGACATGATCTCGGGCACGGCGGCCGGCGATGCGGAGCTGGCCGAGGCTTTCGCCACCATTCTGGAACGCGGCGGCGAACATGGGCTTGACGCCTTGCTGGCCGAGATCGTGCGCAAGCGCGACGGTCTGCGCGCTTTCATCAGCGCGGCCGGCGGCGATGGTTCTCAGGCGCTGTTCGACGAGTTCAGGTTTCGCGCCGGCCAGACCGCCGAAGGCCTGGCGGCGTCCGTCTGGCCGCTGCCGCGCTTCCTGCCGGACTATTTCATCACCTTCGCCCGTGCTGCTGAAGCCGCCGATGCCCGCACCGTACTCAACAACCTTCTGCCCTATGCGCGCCTTGCCTTCGCCGAGGATGATCCGGTTCGCCGGCTGCATCTGCTGGCAAAAGCCTTCCTGCGAGGCGATGGCGAGCCTTATGAGCCGGCAATGTTCAAGAAGGCGTTGCTCGACCGGTTGCCGGATCTTGCCGAGCGCTATCTGTCAGCGGTCGATGCCATTCTCGAAATCTCCGACCGATTGGCCTTGTTCAGGATGCTGGAGGGCACACGTGCCGCGCTGACCATCGCCGACTGGCTGATCGCCCGCTACGAGCACCTGAAGCGCGCCCGCGGCTTCCTCGATTTCAACGACCTCATCACCCGAACGGTCAATCTCCTGGCGCGGCCCGACGCCGGCCCCTGGGTGCAGTACAAGCTCGATCAGGGCATCGACCATATCCTGCTCGACGAGGCGCAGGACACTAGTCCCGACCAGTGGGAGGTGGTGAAGCGACTGGCCGAGGAATTCTTTGCCGGGCTCGGCGCACGCGACAATGTCCACCGCACGGTGTTCGCCGTCGGCGACGAAAAACAGTCGATCTATTCCTTTCAAGGAGCGGCGCCCGACTCCTTCGCCGACTCAAGGCTGCTGTTTTCCGCAAAAGTGCGCGACGCCAAAGCCGCCTTCGCCGATCTCAAGCTGACCTGGTCGTTCCGCTCGACCGAAGACGTGCTTGCGGCGGTGGACCGTGTCTTTGCCGACCCGCTCGTGCGGCGCGGCATCAGCCACGATCCCGACCCGCTGACCCACAAGGCGATCCGCAGCGATGCGCCGGGCTATGTCGAGGTCTGGCCGTCGATCGGCGCCGACGTCGTCGACGAACCCGACGACTGGACGCAAGCCGTCGACCACGCCCATGCACCGGCGGTGCGTGTTGCCGAAAACGTCGCGGCAACCATTGCCGGCTGGATCGGCGCCGGCGAGATCATCGAGGGCCGCGGCAAGAAGCTTCGGCCCGGCGACGTGCTGGTGCTGGTGCGCAAGCGCGATCGTTTCGTCCACGCGCTGACGCGCGCACTGAAGCGCCGCGACATCCCGGTCGCCGGCGCCGACCGCCTCAGCCTGCCCGGTCATATCGCGGTCAAGGATCTGATCGCGCTCGGCCACTTTCTTGTCCAGCCCGAGGACGATCTGTCGCTCGCCGCCGTGCTGCGCAGCCCGATTTTCGACGTTTCGGAAGAGATGCTTTTCGCGCTCGCCGGCGTCCGGCCGTCCGGCCTCTCGCTGATCGCATCGCTCAGGCAGCAGGCAGGCGAAAGCGCTGCCTTGGCCGCAATCGCTGCCCAGCTCGACACATGGTCCGATGAAGCCGCATTCAGGCCGGTGTTCGAATTCTATGCCGGGGCTCTCGCCCGCGACGGCTTGCGCAAGAAAATGATCGCGCGGCTCGGGCCGGAAGCCGGCGACATCCTCGACGAATTCCTGAGCTTCTGCCTGGCCGAGGAGCGGACCGGCCTGCCGGGACTGGAATCCTTCCTGGCGACGCTGGAGAATGCCGGCCCCGAGATCAAGCGCGAAATGGACCAGACCCGCGACGAGGTTCGGGTCATGACCGTTCATGCCGCCAAGGGCCTCGAGGCGCCTGTCGTGTTCCTGGTCGATGGTGGCTCGGCGCCGTTCAGCGATCAGCATCTGCCGCGACTGATGCCGTTCGATGGCTCGGGCCAACACTGGGACGGCAAGGGCTATCTCTGGCGTTCGGCCGGCGATGTCGCCAATGGCTTTTCGCGGGCCGCTTCGGTCCGCGCGCGCGGACTGGCCGACGACGAATACCGCCGGCTGCTCTATGTCGGCATGACCCGCGCCGAGGACCGGCTGATCGTCTGCGGCTATCACGGCAAGCGGGTGCCGAATGCCGGCACCTGGCACTCGATCGTCAGCCGCGCGCTGGTCGGCGCGCCCGAAAGCATCGAGCGGCAGCATCCCGCCACCGGCGAGACCGTGCATCGCTTTCACGTGACAAAATTGCCGCCGGTCGCACAGGCGGCCGCCGAAGCGGCGCGGCAGGCGCAACAGTTCGAGCCGTTGCCGAAGAGCCTGTTCCAGCCCTTGCCGCCCTTCGAGGATCTGCCGCGGCCGCTGTCGCCGTCCGGCGCCTCGGCGCTGATCGATGAGGCCAGGCAAGCCGTAGTCGACACCGGCTCGCCGGTGCTGGACACCGAGGCAGAACCTGGCTTTGCGGTGATGCGGGGGCTGGCGCTGCACAAATTGCTGCAGATGCTGCCCGGCATTGCCGACACCGAACGCCGCGATGCCGCGGAGCGCTACCTCAAGCGCGCTGGCGCGCAATGGCCTGAAACCGAGCGCGACAAGGCCTTGGCTTCAGTGGCGGCGATCCTTGCCGACAGCCGCTTCGATCAGCTGTTTGCGCCGAACTCACGCGCTGAGGTCGCGGTCATGGGCAGCCTGGAGGTCAAGGGCAAGCTGCGCTCGATCTCCGGCAAGATCGACCGGTTGGCGATCACATCAGGCAAGGTGTCGATCGTCGACTACAAGACCAACCGGCCGGCGCCTGCAGCGCTGGCGGACGTTCCACCGGCCTATGTCCTGCAGCTCGCGCTCTATCGCGCACTGCTCCAGCCGCTTTATCCCGGGCATGAGGTCTCGGCGGCGCTGCTGTTCACTGAAGCGCCGCGATTGATCGAGCTGCCGCCGGCGGCGATGGACGACGCCCTTGCCCGACTCACGGGAGCGTGACACAACAGCTGCTTGAAGAAGGGCGCGATCACCACCACATTTGGTGCGACAATAACTCTCGAAAGGATTTTCGCATGGCCACCGTCAAGGTCGACAAGAGCAATTTCCAGACCGATGTGCTTGACGCCAAGGAACCGGTCGTCGTCGATTTCTGGGCGGAATGGTGCGGCCCGTGCAAGATGATCGCGCCGGCGCTGGAAGACATCGCCATCGAACTCGGCGGCAAGGTCAAGATCGCCAAGCTCAACATCGACGAGAATCCCGAGCTGGCCGCGCAGTTCGGCGTGCGCTCGATCCCGACGCTGATGATCTTCAAGGGCGGCGAAATGGCCGACATGAAGGTCGGCGCCGCGCCGAAGACGGCGCTGTCGCACTGGATCAACGGCAATCTCGCCTGATCCGGCGGAAATCCGCAGACAAGCCCGGCCCTCGCGCCGGGCTTTTTGCTGCGTCATCTAATGTGCCGCGCCTCCCCTCTGGACGCGCGAAGGACGTTGCAGCGCTTGATCTGACCGAAGATCGAATTCGGATTTTCTGGGTCATGCGGCTGGTCCGCCGTGGCACTCGCCACTTGCCGGCCCATGTTCTTGTCTGGCTTAAAGCAGGAGAACGACATGACCGGATCCGCCAAGGCCACCGTCTTCATCGACAATGAGCGCGTCATCGTCACCGAATACCGCTTCGCGCCGGGCGACAATACCGGCTGGCACCGCCATGGCCATGATTATGTCGTCGTGCCGCTGATGGACGGCAAGCTCAAGCTCCTGACCAAGGACGGCGAATCCTTCGTCGAAATGAAGAAGGGGGCGCCCTATTTCCGCAAGGAGGGCGTTGAGCATGACGTCATCAATGCCAACGAGGGCGAGTATGCCTTCATCGAGATCGAACTGAAGTAACGCGGGAGCAGACCCGCCTGACATCGCCGGTTGAGGCAGGACCGTATTGGGAAGAGTCCGCTTGAATGCCATTCACATTGACGCTAAATTACGTCAGAAAATGTGAAAATTAAGGAAGGCTGATATGGCTCTGGTCCAGTACGCGGACGATGGGTTCTTCGCCCCACGAAAAATTGCCGAGGCGCTGCGCACCACCAGCGAGGAAGTGGCCCGGACTGCCGGGCTCGGTCGCGACGCCGTTCAGCGCAAGGAACGCATCCGTTCCGACAGGACGCAACGCCGCCTGCGCGAGATGGTTGAAATCATCAACAAGGTCGAACCGCGCTTTGGCTCCGCGCTGATGGCGTATGCCTGGTACCGATCCGAGCCTCTTCCCGGCTTTTCGGGACAGACAGCTATGCAGCTTGTGCGCGGCGGGCGGGCCGCTGAGGTGCTTGAATATGTCGATGCGATCGATGCCGGCGTTCACGCCTGACACAGTTGATGCACTACCGCGGCAAACTGTTTCGGGCGATTAACCCAATCTATGCACGTGAACCGCTCTCTGGGCGCGGCGCCGCATTGTTTGGCGGGCGGTTCAACCCGAAGGGCACGCCGGCGCTCTACACGTCGCTGACCGTCATAACCGCTCTGCGCGAGGCCAACCAGATCGGCAATCTCCAACCGACGACGCTCGTTTCCTATGACGCCGACATCGCAAGGGTTTTCGACAGCCGGGACGAGGCCGCGCTCAAGGAAGAAGGGTTGGATGCAACAGCTCTTGCTGACAGCGCATGGCGGGATCAGATGCAGGCAAGCGGAGAATCAAGAACGCAAGCTTTGGCGCGCCGATTGATCGCGAAGGGCTATCCAGCCATGCTTGTTCGCAGCTTTGCGGCCGGCGCTGTCGAGACGGATCTCAACCTGGTTCTATGGAAATGGGGCAACGATCCTCGCTGGCGGCTCGCGTTGATCGATGACGAAGGCAGGCTGTCGTGAGAAGCGGACTTGACAATCGCTCCCGCGTTCTAAACCTAAAGCGACTCAGGCCCGCCATAGGCGTGAGGCGATCACCAATCCGCGATACGATCGCCTCCGACGAACTGCGCACTTTTCTCTGTGTACTCAAACAGTTCTATCTTCACGTTGTTAGGATCGCGAATCCACGCCTGGTAGGTATCATCGCATGCGTGTTTCTTTGACGTGACTTCAACGCCTTTCGCTCTTGCGTGGGCGATCGCGGCGTCAAGGTTTTCCACTTCAAGGCAGAAGTGGTTGATCTGATTCAAGTCGCTATAGCTGGCCCCGTCTTTCTGGAACACCTCGACGTGGCTGCGGCTGCCGCAATTGAGGTAAAAACCGAAAATCTTGCCGTCGCGCAGGAAGTTGAACTGGGTGTCCATGCCGAGGACGTCCCGATAGAAGCTTCGCGTCACTTCGAGATCATCTGCGAAGATGCAAACGTGAGCGAGCTGTTTTACCTTGATCATGACTGGCTCCTCGCGATGATCTGACGAAGTCCTGCGTCATCGTGCCCTGGTGAACACGCGCCTCAAACCGGCGGCGTGCCGTTTTCGGCCAGCACCGCGCCGGCCAGATAGAGCGAGCCGCTGATCAGGATGCGCGGCGGCGGTCCGTCCCACGTGTCGCGCAGCAGCATCAGCGCATTGGCGACGGAGCTCACCGGTTCGGCCGACAGGCCGGCTTCGACGGCGCGGATCGCCAGTTCGTCATTCGGCACACTGGCCTCGCTGAGGCTCACCGGCACCGTGTAGACATGCCGCACCAGGCCCTTGAAGGCGCGGAAATAGCCGCTCTGGTCCTTGGTGTTGATCATGCCGCAAATCAAGAACAGCGGCCGCGGGTTTTTTTCCTCCTGCTCGGCCAATGCCTCGGCGACGACCACGCCGGCGCCGGGATTGTGGCCGCCGTCGAGCCAGATGTCGGCGCCCTTTGGCGCCAGTTCCGTCAGCCTGCCTTGCGGCAATTTCTGCATCCGCCCCGGCCAGGTGACATTGGCCATCGCCTTGTCGGCGACGCGATGGCTGATCTCGAAGCCTGCCGCCTTGACCGCCGCAATCGCCGCCGCCGCATTGGCGAACTGGTGGCGCCCTGGCAGGCGCGGTGGCGACAGGTCCATCAGCCCGTCTTCGTCCTGATAGACCATCCGGCCGTTTTCCTCGAAGGCGAGGAAATCCTGGCCATAGACGAAGGCGGGACAGTCGAGCCGCTCGGCGGTTTCGATAAGCACCTGAAGCGCCGTTTCGCTTTCCTGCGCGCCGATGACCACCGGGCAACCGCTCTTGATGATGCCGGCCTTTTCGGCTGCGATCAGTTCGACACGGTCGCCAAGAAAGGATTCGTGGTCGAGCGAGACCGGCATGATCACCGACACCGCCGGCTCGGTGACGACATTGGTGGCATCAAAGCGGCCGCCAAGGCCGACCTCGATGATGACGGCATCTGCCGGATGTTCGGAAAACAGCAGGAAGGTGACGGCGGTGAGGATCTCGAAGACGGTGATCTTCTGGCCTTCATTGGCCTTGGCGACGCGGGCGATGGCATCGGCGAAGACCTCGTCCTCGACCAGCCTGCCGCCGCCATCGGCGGCCAGCCGATAGCGCTCATGCCAGTTCACCAGATGTGGCGATGTGTGGACATGGACGCGGTGGCCGGCGGCTTCGAGTAGCGCCCGCGAAAACGCGGCGCAGGAGCCCTTGCCGTTGGTGCCGGCGATGTGGATGACCGGCGGCAGATGGTCCTGCGGATTGCCAAGCCGCTCCAGCAGCCGCGAAATGCGGTCGAGCGAAAGATCGAAGCCCTTCGGATGAAGCGACATCAGGCTTTCGATTTCGCGGTCGGCGGCAAGCGTGCTCATGGGAGAATCCTAATGCATGTCGCGCAAAAGTGCGCAGCGGTTTTGCGACAACGACATGCGTAAAAACAAGAACCTAAAGCGCGTTGCATGAATCCGTTCAAATACTACGCGCTTTAGGTGCATGACCCCGAAAAATCGAAATCGATTTTCGGAAAGGAATCATGCGTGAAATCAAGATGCTACAGCGCCACAGATGGCGCGCAATCGCGGTTCGCGACGACGGATGTCGCGTCAGGCTTGCGGGCGTGCTTCCGCCGGGACCGCCACCGGCGGCAGGATTTCCGGTTCCAGCGGCTTTTCTTCTTCCGGCAGCTTGAGCAGCATTTTCAGGAGCCGTGCGATCGTCTGGCGCATCTCCAGCCGCGACACCACCATGTCGACCATGCCGTGCTCCATCAGATACTCGGAGCGCTGGAAGCCGTCGGGCAGCTTTTCCCTGATCGTCTGCTCGATGACGCGCGGCCCGGCAAAGCCGATCAGCGCGCCGGGCTCGGCGATGTGCACGTCGCCCAGCATGGCGTAGGAGGCAGTGACGCCGCCGGTAGTCGGATTGGTCAGAACGACGATATAGGGAAGACCGGCTTCCTTCAGCCGATCGACGCCGATCGTGGTTCTCGGCAATTGCATGAGCGACAGGATGCCCTCCTGCATGCGGGCGCCGCCGGAGGCCGCGAACAGGATCAGCGGCCGCTTGCGTTGCACTGCAACCTCGAAGCCACGAACGATGGCGTCGCCGGCGGCCATGCCGAGCGAGCCGCCCATGAATGCGAAGTCCTGCACGGTCACCACCACCGGCAGGCCTTCGACGGTGCCCAGCGCATTGATGATCGCGTCCTCCAGCCCGGTCTTGGCCTTGGCGTCCTTCAGCCGGTCGGTGTAGCGCTTCTCGTCGCGGAATTTCAGCGGATCCTGCACCACCTTGGGGTTTTCGAGCATCTCGTACTTGCCGTCGTCCATGAAGAATCTCAGCCGCTCCCTGGCCGAGATCTTCATGTGATGGCCGGAGGACGGGATGACGAACTGGTTCTGCTCCAGATCCTTGTGGAAGACCATCTCGCCGGTCTCCGGATCCTTGATCCAGAGGTTTTCAGGCATGTCGGTGCGCCGGCCGAGCATCGAATTGATCTTCGGTCGAACGTAGTTGGTGATCCAGTTCATCGCTTCGGCTCCTGTCCTGACGAAGAGTTAGACCATGATCCCGAAAAGTGGAAACCGGTTTTCGGTGGAGATCATGGTCAACCAGAAGATCAAGACTATTCGGCGGCAGCAAGGCGGGCCGCGCGCACGCCTTGCGAAAGCCCGCTGACCAGCGTGGCGACCGCCTCGGCCGGGTCGGCGGTCTTTTCGCCCTTCGGCCCCAGAACATTGGCGACCGCATTGACGATCGCAGTGCCGACGACGACGCCGTCGGCCGACGCCCCGATGATGCGTGCCTGCTCGGCGGTCTTGACGCCGAAGCCGACGCAGACCGGCAGGTCGGTATGGCCCTTGATGCGCCCAACCGCCGCCGCCACCTTGCCGGTGTCGGCAAGCGCCGAGCCGGTGATGCCGGTCATCGACACGTAATAGACGAAGCCGGAGGTGTTCTGCAGCACCTTGGGCAGGCGCTTGTCGTCGGTGGTCGGCGTCGCCAGCCGGATGAAATTGATGCCGGCCTTCAGCGCCGGAATGCACAGCTCCTCATCCATTTCCGGCGGCAGGTCGACGACAATCAGCCCGTCTATGCCGCTGGCCAGCGCATCGCCGAGGAAGCGGTCGACGCCGTGGATGTAGATCGGATTGTAGTAGCCCATCAAAACGATCGGCGTTTCATTGTCGGCGGCACGGAATTCCGACGCCATCTTCAGCGTCTTGACCAGCGTCTGCCCGCCTTTCAGCGCGCGCAGGCCGGCCGCCTGGATCGCCGGGCCGTCGGCCATCGGATCGGAAAACGGCATGCCGAGCTCGATGATGTCGCTGCCGGCGCCGGGCAATGCCTTCATGATCGACAGCGAGGTGTCGTAGTCGGGGTCGCCGCCCATGAAATAGGTGACGAGTGCCGGGCGCCCTTCGGCCTTCAGCTTGGCCATACGGCGGTCGATGCGGGTGGTCATGATCAGATCTCCATGCCCAGCATATTGGCCACCGTATGCACGTCCTTGTCGCCGCGGCCGGACAGGTTGACGATGACGATCTGGTCCTTGTCCATGGCGGGCACGATCTTCACCGCATGCGCGATGGCATGGGCGGATTCGAGCGCCGGAATGATGCCTTCGACGCGTGTCGTCAACTGAAACGCCTCCAGCGCCTCGTCGTCGAGAACAGGCACATAGTCGACGCGGCCACTGTCGCGCAGCCAGGAATGCTCCGGCCCGACGCCGGGATAGTCGAGGCCGGCCGAAATCGAATGCCCGTCCATGATCTGCCCGTCGGCGTTCTGCAGGAGATAGGTGCGGTTGCCGTGCAGCACGCCGGGCGCGCCGGCGTTCATTGAGGCGCAATGCTCGATGCCGTCGAGGCCGCGGCCACCGGCCTCGATGCCGATGATCTTTACGCTGCGGTCGTCGAGGAACGGGTGAAAAAGGCCGATGGCGTTGGAGCCGCCGCCGACGGCGGCGATGATGGTGTCCGGCAGCCGGCCTTCCTGCTCGAGGATCTGGGCGCGCGCCTCGATGCCGATCACCGACTGGAAGTCGCGCACCAGCTCCGGATAGGGGTGCGGGCCGGCGGCGGTGCCGATCAGGTAGTAGGTATCCTCGACATTGGTTACCCAATCTCGAAGAGCTTCGTTCATGGCGTCCTTCAACGTGCCGTGGCCGGCAGTCACCGGCCGCACCTCGGCGCCGAGCAGCTTCATGCGGAAGACGTTCGGGCTTTGCCGGGCGACGTCGGTGGCGCCCATATAGACGACGCACGGAAAGCCGAAACGCGCCGCCACGGTGGCCGACGCCACGCCGTGCTGGCCGGCGCCGGTCTCGGCGATGATGCGTTTCTTGCCCATGCGCTTGGCCAGCAGGATCTGGCCGAGGCAGTTGTTGATCTTGTGCGAGCCGGTGTGGTTCAGATCCTCGCGCTTGAAATAGACCTTTGCGCCGCCCCCGAGGCCCTTAGCCGCGGAAATTTCGCGAAGATGCCTGGTCAGGCCTTCGGCGAAATAAAGCTTCGACGGCCGCCCGGCATAGTGGGTCGAAAGGTCAGTCAGTTCGGCCTTGAAATCCGCATCGTCCTTGACCTCGTTCCAGTGCCGCTCGAGGTCGAGGATCAGCGGCATCAATGTTTCGGCAACGAAACGACCGCCGAAGATGCCGAACATGCCCTGCTCGTCGGGTCCGGTGCGGAAGGAATTGGGTATCGCCGGCTTATTCATCGCCGATCTCCTAGCTTGTGGTTTGAAGCACGGTCAGGCGGCGCGGCTGTCGCGTGCTGCCTTGAGGGCCCGGAAAAACTGTTCGATCAGCGCCGGATCCTTGACGCCCGGCGCGCTTTCCACGCCTGAGGAAACGTCTAGTCCGGGCGGGTTGGCAAGCCGAAAGGCATCGCCGATGTTGGCGGCGTTGAGCCCACCGGAAAGCATGTAATCGACGCCTGCGTCAAGGCCGGCCAGAATGCGCCAGTCGAAAGCAATGCCGTTGCCGCCCGGCAGTTGCGAACCCTTCGGCGGCTTGGCGTCGAACAGGAAACGGTCGGCAATGCCGACGAAGGGTCTTGTCCGCTCCAGGTCGGCAGCCTCGCTGACCGGCAGCGCCTTCATCACCGGCAGGCCATAGCGGGCCTTGATCTCGGCCACCCGCTCCGGCGTTTCCGAGCCATGCAGCTGCAGCATGTCGGGCTGCATTTTTTCGACGATTTCATCCAGAAACGCATCGCCGGCGTCGACTGTCACGGCAACCGCCCTGGCCTTGCCGATTGCCGCTTCGCGCAAGCGGCCGGCTTCCGCCGGCTCGACATAGCGCGGGCTTTTGGCAAAGAAAATAAAGCCGACATGGCTGGCGCCGCCGGCCAATGCCGCGGCCAATGCCCTGTCGGTCTTCAGTCCGCATATCTTGATGTCGAGCGCCATGACGCGGGGATTGGCACGAAACGGCAAAAGAGTCGAGAAAAAGCGCATGTTTGCCACCGGCGCGGAACGCGCTACCTTCCTAAGACAAGAGAGCGGAACGGGCTACTTACTTCAGATAATACAGGCGGGAGCAAACAAGCATGGCAGACGATACCGTCGCCCAACTCAGGCAAAAAGTCGCCCAGGCTCGCGAGGTCATCGCTCATCTGATGGACAAGGCCGCCTTCAACGGCGCCGAGGCCCACCGCGCGCTCGACTATTTCGGCAGCAACGCCTTCAAGAAGGACTTCCTGCCATGGCCGCGCCATACCGACGAGGGGCTGCGCCCAGAGGAGTTGAACGCGGCGAATGACGACTGAGCGGCAGTGCAGGAATAGTGAATAGTGAATAGTGAATAGTGAATAGTGAAGGAGGCTATCACTACTCACTACTCACTACTCACTACTCACTACCATTCACCATTCACTATTCACCAATCACTACTCACAGACGGGGGCGGGGCGATGGATCGCTACAGTTTTATTCGGCATCCTACTCGAACATGATCGCTTGCAGCGCGCCACCATTGCGCTTGAGCCAGTCCTTGCAGCGCTCGGTGTCGGGGCAGAGCTGCTCGCACAATTTCCAGAATTTCGGGCCGTGGTTCATCTCCTTGAGATGCGCCACCTCATGCGCGACGAGGTAGTTTATGACCGGTCGCGGCGCCATCATGATCCGCCAGGAGAACGACAGGTTGCCGTCCGACGTGCATGACCCCCAGCGGCTCGACGTGTCCTTGAAGCGGATTGCCTTGGCGCGCTTGCCGATCGTCCCGGTGTGCCTGACCACCAACCGCTCGATCTCGCGCTTGGCCTCGCGCTTGAGGAAATCGGCGATGCGGCGCGGCAGGTGCACGCGCTCGCCATGCACGATCATCAGCGGACCGCGTTCGTCGCACGACAGCGTGACGGTACCGCGTTTCGAGGGCTCATGAACGATGCGATGCGGCACGCCGCGCACCGGTATTTTGATACCGGGCCGCACCTGCGGCCGGTTGGGCACCTTGGCCAGCCGCTGCTCCAGCCAGTCCTGATGGCGGTCAAGGAATTTTTCCACCTCGCCTCGCCGCAGGCCCGGTGGCACGGTGATGCGCAGGCCCCGGCCACCGGAATCGATGCGCAGCGTCAATCGCCGCGCCCGGTCGCTCTCGACGATCTTGAGCGGCAGTGTGCGGCCGGCAACACAATGCTCCCGCTCCACGACGGGGGCGGGCCTGGGTTTGGTCAGGTTGCGGAAGAAGCCGAATGACATGGCCGGGACGATACGCGATTCGAGGAAAACGAATAGAACAAAAAAGAAACGGCGCCGCTGACGCGACGCCGTTTTTGATTATTATTTATGTCGAGGCAAGTGACTTACTCGTCAAGCAGGCCTGGCGTGGACTTGCCACCTCCGGTTGTGGGGCCGCTGGTTGTGGGCGACGTCGACTTGTTGCGGTTTGCCATGAAGCGGTCGAACTCTTCCTGGTCCTTGGCGCGACGCAATTCCCTGGCGTATTCGTCGAACTCGCTCAGCATCTCGTCGAGCTTGCGGCGCTCTTCATTGAGCCGCTCGAGTTCTTTTTCGCGCCAGTCGTCGAAAGCGACGTTGCCGGTGCGGGCGGAGCCGTGGCCCCAGCGCGCCGCTTTGTCGGAACCGCGGCGGCAGCCGGCGAAGATGCCGTCGGTCGCGCGGTTGACGTCGCGCTTGAAGCCGTCAAGCCGGTCGCCCCAGATGATGTAGGCGAGCATGGCGAGGCCGAGCGGCCAGAACACCATAAAACCGATCACCATCAGAGCGATGGTCGCCGGCGTCCAGGCCGGACGGATCAATGCAGATGTGTTCATTTTCTCCCAATCCTTCAGTTGGAGACAGCCAATCCCGGCTGCGTGGAATCGAAATGGGATGAGAAAAACGGCGATTCAAGACAGTGTCGGCCAAAACCGGACAAGCGTTTGAAATGATTATCGCTTTTTGAGCGTTTCAAGGAAAAGGACGACCAGGCCCGCAATCAGGCCCCAGAACGCCGCACCGACGCCGAACAGCGTCAGCCCCGAGGCGGTGACGGCAAAGGTGACGGTAGCGGCCATGCGTTCGCCGTCTTCCTTCAAGGCGATCGACAGCGCGTTGGCGAGCGGCGCCATCAGCGCCAGTCCGGCGACAAGCACGATCAGGCTCTGCGGCAGCACGGCGAAGATCGCCACCAGCGAGGCGCCGAAAATGGCGAAGACGAGGTAGGCAAGCGCGTAGAAGGGACCGGTCTTCCAGCGCTCGCCCGGATCGGGATGCACGTCGGGGCCGGTGCAGATCGCCGCCGAGATCGCCGCCAGGTTGGTGGTCGAGGCCCCGAATGGTGCCGACAGCAGCGAAAGCAGGCCGGTGACGCCGATCAGCGGGCCGGGTTCCGGGTGGTAGCCCGCCGCCCTCAGCACGGCGAGGCCGGACAGGTTCTGCGAGGCCATGGTGACGAGATAAAGCGGCAGCGCCAGGCCGATGATCGCCGTGACGGTGAACTGCGGCGCAATCAGCGTCAATGTCGAAAGTTCCGGGGTCGGCAGACCACCGACCCGGCCGGTGAGGAACGCGGCAGCGCCGCCGCCGATCAGCACCGTCAGCACCGAGAGCGCCGGATTGAACAGGCGGATGACAAAGAAGGCGGCGATCAGCGGCAGGATCAGCCACGGGTCGACGGGAATCGCCTTCACCGCATTGATGGCGAAGGTGACGACGATGCCGGCGAGCATCCCCGACGCGACCGAGGCCGGTATCCTGGCGATCAGCTTGGTCAACGGCCTGAACAGGCCGGTGGCAATCAGCAAAATCCCGGTGACGATGAAGGCGCCGACGGCCTCGTTGATCGAAAAGCCGCTCGATGCCGCGATCAGCGCCACCCCCGGCGTCGACCATGCGGCGATGACCGGCATCCTGGTGCGCCACGACAGCCACAGGCTCTCGATCGCCATCGCGAGGCAGATCGCCGTCACCCAGCTCGCGGTTTCGACTTGCGTCGCGCCGACTGCCTTGGCGGCGGCAATGACGATGGCCAACGTGCCGCCGAAGCCGACAATCGCTGCAACGAAGGCGGATACCGGAATGGAAATGCGCATGTCCTAGCCTGCCTGCCGCACGATGGCATCGACCGCCCGCACCAGCATGTCGAGATCCTGAGGCCGCGACAGGCGATGGTCGCCGTCGGGGATCAGCGACAGCGTGACGTCGTCGGCCGGCAGCAGGCCGACCAGTTTCAGCGCATGGCTCGGCGGCACGTCGGCATCGGCCAGCCCTTGCAATATGTGGACGGGGCAGTGGGTGTCGATCGGCCCGGTCAGCACCCGGTTGTTGCGGCCGTCCTCGATCAGCGCTCGGGTGTAGATGTAAGGCTCGGCCGAATAGTCCGACGGCTCCTCGAAAAAACCTTTTTTGGCAAGATCGCGCTTCTGCGCTTTGGTCAGCGCCGGCTCGACCAACTCGGCGGTGAAATCCGGCGCCGGCGCTAGAAGCACCAGACCGGCGATGCGGTTCTCGCCTGGCGTGTGCAATTCCTGGCGCAATTCCTGGACCATGCGCAGCGCGATCCATGCGCCCATCGAGGAGCCGACCAGGATTTGCCTGCCTTGCGTGAAATGATTGAAGACGGCGAGACTTTGCGAAAGCCAGTTCGAGACGGTGCCGTCGGCAAAGGCGCCGCCCGATTCGCCGTGACCGGAATAGTCGTGGCGCAGGAAAGCCCGGCCTTGCCCGCTCGCCCATTCCGCCAGCTTCTCGGCCTTGGTGCCCAGCATGTCCGACTTGTAGCCGCCGAGCCAGACAATGCCTGGCTCGGCACCCGCAGCGCGCCTGACAGCGATGCTGGTTCCGTCGACGTCGAGAAAAACCGGTGCGGTCATGGCTCACTCCTCACGCAGGTCTTTTGACACAGCGGACGGTTCAACGAAAAGTGCTCGGCAACTTTCTTCGTTTGGTGCAGGCAGAAGTCAGGGAACAGGTGATTTCCTGTGAGCGCTGTGCTATTGACTCCGGCCGCGCGCTCACCACATTGGCGCGTTCGCAATTCTGAATTGAAAACCCCGAACGAAACGGCTCAAGGAGACCACGACCATTCGCAGACCTTTCAAAGCAACGGCGCCCACCAAGGAGGGCCCGCGCTCCAACCGTGACATCCGGGTTCCCCGGGTCCAGCTTATCGACGCCGAAGGCCACAACCATGGCGATGTCTCCATCAACGACGCATTGCTGCTCGCCGAAGAGGCTGGGCTCGATCTGGTCGAGATATCGCCCAACGCAGTGCCGCCCGTCGTAAAAATTCTCGATCTCGGCAAGCTGAAATACGCCAACCAGAAGAAGGCGGCCGAGGCGCGCAAGAACCAGAAGGTCATCGAGATCAAAGAGATCAAGATGCGCCCGAACATCGACAGCCATGACTACGAGACCAAGATGAAAGCGGTCCGGCGGTTTTTCGAGGAAGGTGACAAGGTCAAGCTGACATTGCGCTTTCGCGGCCGCGAGATGGCGCATATGGAACTCGGCATGCAGCTTTTGAACAAGGTTCGCGAGGAAGTTGCACCCATCGCCAAAGTCGAAGCCGAACCGAAGCTCGAAGGCCGCCAGATGATGATGGTGCTGGCGCCCCGCTAAGCGATTCCGCTAAAGCGGTCCCGTCAAGGCAAAGGCCGCTTCGGCGGCCTTTTGTTTGTTTTTGTCTTCGCCATGATTTCTCCGCAAGTTGCATCGACAAGGATTCCGGTTGCCGGTCCTCGCGGCGAAAGGATTGTCCATGGCCGCTGCGGCACGTTCTCCGATTGAAAGATCGTTCGACGAAATGGGTCGCTATCAGCGGCGCCGGCGCGTCCTGCTGGCGCTGCTGATCGGTGCTTTTTGCGCTTTGCTGATCTTCGGCGGCTCCACCCACGATGAACTAGGCCACGAACGCATAGAGGGGCAGTACGGCATCGCCCTGATACTGATCGGGATTGGCGGCCGGCTCTGGTCGATCCTCTATATCGGCGGCCGCAAGTCGGCCGAACTGGTTGCTACCGGCCCCTATTCGGTGATGCGCAACCCGCTGTATTTTTTCTCCACCATAGGGGCCGCCGGCATCGGCGCCCAGACCGGCAGCGTGATCGTCTCGGTGGCGTCGGCGGTTTTGTGCGCGGCCGCGTTCTACATCGTCACGCTGCGCGAGGAACGGCATTTGACGACCGTGCTCGGGGCGCCGTACAAGGACTACATCGCACGGGTGCCGCGGTTTTTTCCCAATCCCCGGCTTTATCGCGATCAGGCCGAGGTCACCTTTACACCGCGCATTTTCAATCACACGCTGCGCGACGGCTTGATGTTCGTGGCTTCCGTACCGTTTTTCGAACTCATCGAGTCCGGACAGGAAAGCGGTGTAATTCCCGTCCTCTTCTGGCTGTATTGAACTGCGGATGCCGCGATCGCCGGCAAGTTCCTCGACGATTGGATTCCCTACATGCTCAATGAAGTTAAATCGGCGCAGGCCGAACAAGCGCAGGCCAGGCGTGCGCTGGGCAGGTATCAGCACGCGCGCAGGATGGTGCTTGCCGCCCTCGTGGTCGTCATGTTCGCAGCGCTGCTGTTTGGCCAGTCTGCTTTTCCTCCCGAAAGCGTGCCGCACGAAACGATCGAAATGGTCGGCGTCCTGCTGATCTTTCTTGGCATTGTCGGGCGCTTGTGGTCGACGCTCTATATCGGCGGACGCAAATCCTCCGAGGTGGTTACCGGCGGACCCTATTCGATCACCCGCAATCCGCTCTATGTCTTCTCCTCGATAGCTGCCGCCGGCGTCGGCGCACAGATGGGCTCGATCACTGCGGCGATCGGTTTCGCGGTGATTTGCGCCGCCGCCTTTCATGTCGTCATCCTGCGCGAAGAGACGTTCCTGAAGGAGGCCTTCGGAACGCCATTCCAGGCCTATATGGCGCGAGTGCCGCGCTTTTTCCCGAAGCTTTCGCTGTATCAGGAAGGCGACACCGGCGGCTTCAAGCCGCGCCTGCTGCGGACGACGCTGCTGGACGGACTGGTGTTCCTCGTTGCCATGCCGTTTTTCGAATCGATCGACGCCGCCCAGCAATCGGGCATACTGCCGGTGCTGTTCCGTTTTCCTTAGGCCAAGGTGCGGCACAAGGTGTTGCACGCCGGCCCGCTTTGACGTATAGCACCGCCGTTCCCAAAAACCGCCCGGCAGGGCATGCCGTGGCGGTTTCATTTGCTTTTCGGGCTTTGGTCGGCCTGAAGCGAACAAAAAGCGCGATGATGCGCACATAAACGGAGTAGCAAAATGCCCAAGATGAAGACCAAGTCAGCCGCCAAGAAGCGGTTCAAGATCACAGGTACGGGTAAAGTCCTGTCGGCTGCGGCCGGCAAGCGTCACGGCATGATCAAGCGTTCCAACAAGTTCATTCGAAATGCCCGCGGCACGATGGTTCTGGCTGAACCGGATGGCAAGAAGGTCATCAAGAATTTTCTGCCGAACGGCCTCTAAGGCATTCGGTCTGGACAAGTTTTAAGGAGATCATGACATGGCACGCGTAAAAAGAGGCGTCACCTCGCACGCCAAACACAAAAAGGTCCTGAAAGCCGCCAAGGGTTTCTACGGCCGCCGCAAGAACACCATTCGCATCGCCAAGCAGGCGGTGGAAAAGTCGCTGCAGTATGCCTACCGCGACCGCAAGAACCGTAAGCGTTCGTTCCGCGCTCTGTGGATCCAGCGCATCAATGCCGCGACCCACGAGCATGGCCTGACCTATGGCCGGTTCATCGACGGTCTCAACAAGGCCGGTATCGAGATCGATCGCAAGGTCCTGTCGGACATGGCCATCCACGAGCCGCAGGCATTTGCCGCCCTTGTGGCCAAGGCCAAGGTCGCGCTCGAGTACCTCAAGAACACCACGCCGAACGCTTTTGAAAGCGCTGTAGCCTAACCAGCGCCTTCCCAAGCACATCGACACTTGATTTGGGAAACCCGCGCTGGCAGGGCTGGCGCGGGTTTTTCTTTGCCTTCAATCGAGTCTGAAACATGAGTGACATGGAAACTCTCGAAAATTCCCTGATGAGCGACATTTCGTCGGCCGCCGACGAGCAGGCGATCGAAGCCGTGCGTGTTTCAGCGCTCGGCAAAAAGGGCTCGGTCTCCGAAATGCTGAAGACGCTCGGCTCGATGAGCGCAGAAGAGCGCCAGATAAAAGGCCCGGCGATCAACGGTCTCAAGAACCGCGTCACCGAGGCGCTTACCGCGCGCCGCGCCGAACTCAAGGACGCAGCGATCGCGGCACGGCTCGCGGCGGAAAAGGTCGACGTCACACTGCCGGTGCGGCAATCGCCGGCCGAGCGCGGCCGCATCCATCCGATCAGCCAGGTCAGCGACGAGATTGCCGCGATCTTCGGCGACCTCGGCTTTGCCATCGCCGAAGGTCCCGATATCGAGACCGATTACTACAATTTCACCGCGCTGAACTTCCCGGAAGGCCATCCGGCGCGCGAGATGCATGACACCTTCTTTTTCCAGCCGGACGAGAAGGGCGAGCGCAAGCTTTTGCGCACCCACACCTCGCCGGTGCAGATCCGCACCATGGAGATGCAGAAGCCGCCGATCCGCATCGTCATTCCCGGAAAAACCTACCGCCAGGATTCCGATGCCACGCACTCGCCGATGTTCCATCAGGTCGAAGGGCTGGTGATCGACAGATCAGCCAACGTCGCCAACATGAAATGGGTGCTGGAGGAGTTCTGCAAGGCATTCTTTGAGGTACGCCAGGTCAAGATGCGCTTCCGGCCGAGCTTCTTCCCGTTCACCGAACCCAGCATGGAGGTCGACATCCAGTGCGACCGTTCGCGGCCGGGCGAGGTGCGCTTTGGCGAAGGCTCCGACTGGATGGAGATCCTCGGCTGCGGCATGGTCCACCCCAATGTGCTGAGATATGGCGGGCTCGATCCCGACGAATATCAGGGCTTTGCCTGGGGCATGGGCATCGATCGCATCGCCATGCTGAAATACGGCATGCCGGACCTGCGCGCCTTCTTCGACGCCGATGTGCGCTGGCTGTCGCATTACGGCTTCCGGCCGCTCGACATGCCGACGCTGTTCGCAGGCTTGAGCACATGACAGCGGCCCACACCGGCGGCTGCCGCTGCGGCGCCGTGCGGTTCGAGGCTTCGGCCGAACCGCACCATGTCAGCTATTGCCATTGCGGCGATTGCCGGCGGGCCAGCGGCGCGCCGGTATCGGCCTTCGTCGGCTTCATCACCGAGCAGGTCGCCTTCACGGGTAAGGCGCTGAAGATGTTCGAGAACGGGCCGGTGACGCGCTCCTTTTGCGGCATCTGCGGCTCGCCGATCGCCTATGTCGATGAGCGGCTGCCCGACCACATCTATTTCATGCTCGGCGCCATGGACATGCCGGCCTATTTCAAGCCGACGCACCACGCCCATGTGCGCGAGCAGCTTCCCTTCGTGCACATGCCGGATGACTTGCCGAGACATCTGAAGACCAGCGTGCCCAGACCAGACGGAACACAGTCATGAAATTCACCCTCTCCTGGCTCAAGGACCACCTCGAGACCGACGCCTCGCTCAACGAGATCGTCGAGCGGCTGACCTCGATCGGCCTCGAAGTCGAGCATGTCGACGACAGATCGAGCCTAAAACCCTTCGTCATTGCCAAGGTGCTGGCGGCGGTGCAGCACCCCGATGCCGATCGGTTGCGCGTGCTGACGGTCGATACCGGAGACGGCAAGGCACCCGTGCAGGTTGTATGTGGAGCGCCGAACGCCCGCGCGGGCCTGATAGGCGCCTTTGCAGCACCCGGCACCTATATTCCGGGCATCGACGTGACGCTGACGGTCGGCAAGATCAGGGGCGTCGAAAGCCATGGCATGATGTGCTCCGAGCGCGAACTGGAACTTTCGGAAGAGCATGACGGCATCATCGATCTGCCGGCCGATGCGCCGGTCGGCACCAGCTTCGCCGCCTATGCGCATCTCGACGATCCGGTCATAGAGATCAATTTGACGCCGAACCGTCCGGACGCGACCAGCGTCTACGGCATTGCCCGCGATCTGGCGGCGAGCGGGCTCGGCCGCCTCGTCGGCGGCGCGATCATGCCGCATGCCGGCAGCGGCATGTGCCCGGTGAAGGTGACGATCGAAGCCCCGGAGCTCTGCCCCGGCTTCGCCCTGAGATTAGTGAAAGGCGTGAACAACGGTCCGTCGCCGAAATGGCTGCAGCAGCGGCTGATCGCCATTGGGCTTCGGCCGATCAGCGCGCTGGTCGATATCACCAATTTCGTCACCTTCGATCGCGGCCGGCCGCTGCATGTGTTCGACGCGAACAAGGTCGCCGGCAACCTTACCGTGCGCCGGGCGCGTGACGGTGAAAAGGTGCTGGCGCTTGACGGCCGCGAATACACGCTGACGCCTGACATGTGCGTGATAGCAGACCAGGACGGCGTCGAATCGATCGCCGGCATCATGGGCGGCGAACATTCCGGCTGCGACGAGAACACCACCGACGTGCTGATCGAATCGGCGCTGTGGGATCCGATCACCACGGCTCGCACCGGCCGCACGCTCGGCATCATCAGCGATGCGCGCTACCGCTTCGAGCGCGGCGTCGACCCGGAATTCATGGTGCCCGGCGTGGAGTTGGCGACCAAGCTGGTGATGGACTTCTGCGGCGGCACGCCGACCGAAACCGAAGTCGTCGGCTATGCCGGTCACGCGCCGAAGATCGTTTCCTTCCCGCTGTCGGAAGTGAGGCGGCTGACCGGCACAGAGGTGCCCATGGAGGAGAGCCTCGCCATTCTTTCGCGCCTCGGCTTCAAGCCGGAAGGCGCGGGCGATGTCGTCGATGTGGCGGTGCCGTCCTGGCGGCCGGATGTCGACGGCAAGGCCGATCTGGTCGAGGAGGTCATGCGCATCCATGGCGTCGACAACATCGCGCCGCAGCCGCTCGGCGCGCATGGTGCCGTCAACGCCAAGATCCTGACTGTCCTGCAGGTCCGCACCCGCGCCGCCAAGCGGGCGCTGGCGGTGCGCGGCATGATGGAGGCGGTCACCTGGTCGTTCATTCCGGCAAAACATGCCGAACTGTTCGGCGGCGGCCATAACGCACTGAAGCTCGCCAACCCGATCGCTGCCGACATGTCCGATATGCGGCCGTCGCTGCTGCCGGGCCTGATCGCCGCCGCGCAGCGCAATGCCGACAGGGGCATCGGCGATGTCGCGCTGTTCGAAGTGTCCGGCACCTACGAGGGCGATGCGGCCGACCAGCAGCGGCGCGTCGCCGCCGGCGTGCGGCGCGGCACGGCCAGGCTCGAAGGCTCCGGCCGCCACTGGGCCGGCAATGCCGGTCCGGTCGGCGTGTTCGACGCCAAGGCCGACGCGATCGCAGCACTTGAAGCCTGCGGCGCGCCGGTCGAGCGGCTGCAGATCGAGGCCGGCGGCCCGGCCTGGTATCATCCCGGCCGCTCCGGCACGATCAAGCTCGGGCCGAAGGTCATTTTGGGCACGTTTGGCGAGTTCCACCCGAAGACGCTGGAAGAACTCGACGTCTCCGGGCCGCTCTGCGGCTTCGAGGTTTTCATCGATGCCGTGCCCGAGCCGAAGGCCAAGCCGACGCGGACAAAACCGAGACTGGAATTGTCCGCGTTCCAGGCGGTCAAGCGCGATTTCGCCTTCGTCGTCGACAAGGCGGTCGAAGCCGGCACGCTGACCCGCGCAGCCCTTGCGGCCGACAGGAAGCTGATCACCAACGTCTCGGTCTTCGACGTGTTCGAAGGGGCGTCACTCGGCGCCGCCAAGAAATCGATCGCCATCGAAGTGTCGATCCAGCCGGTCGAAAAGACGCTGACCGACGAGGATTTCGAGGCGCTGGCAAAGCGCATCGTCGAGAATGTGCATAAGCAGACTGGTGGCGTGCTGAGAGCGTGACGGCTGCGGGCACATGGCGATCACTGTTGTGCCGTGTGAGCCGAGTATTCTCCGCATACGATGGCGGGACAGCGCCCCCCTCTGTCCTGCCGGACATCTCCCCCTCAAGGGGGGAGAATGGCTGTTTCGCCGTCCCGCCATCTTACGGCGTTGGCAGTTGGCGAAAGTCGGAGAGATTCAATCTCCCCTCTTGAGGGGGAGATGTCCGGCAGGACAGAGGGGGGTGTCTCGCGCCCACGTCTCGCGATTATTTTTGCATTGCGCGGCGCTCGAAAAAGGCGCGCCGAACGCCCCGTTTCGATTGCTCCGTCGATCACCGTTCACCCATTGACCAGCGCCAGCAGCTCTTCGGTGTAGCGCTTGCCGACGACCTTCTCCGGCGACAGGGCCTCGCCAATGGCCGCCACTTCCGCCCGGCTCAGCGCAATCTGTGCTGCTGCCGCGTTCTGCTCGAGATGGCGGATTTTTCGTGCGCCTGGGATCGGTACGATGAAATCGCCCTGATGCAGTACCCAGGCGAGCGCCAGCTGCGCCGGCGTCACGCCCTTGCCCGCCGCCATTGCCTCCAGCGTCGCGATAACAGCTGCATTGGCCGCCATGGCGTCGGCCTGGAAGCGCGGTAGTCCACGCCGCCAGTCATCGGCGCCGAGCACCTCTGGCTTGGCGATCGTTCCGGTCAGCAGGCCGCGGCCGAGCGGGCTGTAGGGGACAAAGCCGATGCCGAGTTCGCGGCAGACGGCGAACACCTCTTCCTCCGGATCGCGGCTCCACAGCGAATATTCGCTCTGCACGGCTGATATCGGATGCACCGCATGCGCCCGGCGAATGGTCGTCGCGCTCGCCTCCGACAGGCCGAGCGCGCGCACCTTGCCCTCGCGCACCAGCTCGGCCATGGTGCCGACCGTATCCTCGATCGGCACATTGGGATCGACGCGATGCTGGTAGTACAGGTCGATCACCTCGACGCCCAGCCGCTTCAGCGACGCTTCGGCCACCGCCTTGACGTGTTCGGGGCGGCTGTCGACACCCGCCATGCGCTCGACGCCGTTACCTTCTTCAAGGATTTTGAAGCCGAATTTCGTCGCGATCGTCACTTGGCCACGCACCGGCTTCAGCGCCTTGCCGAGCAGGATCTCATTCTCGTACGGGCCATAGACCTCAGCCGTGTCGAAGAAATTGACGCCGATATCGACGGCGCGGCGCAGTGTGGCGATCGCGTCCACCTCCGGCTGGCCGCCATAGCCGAAGCTCATCCCCATGCAGCCGAGGCCGACCGGATAGACGTCAAGTTCATTTCCAAGCTTGCGGGTTTGCATCACGCGTCTCCTTGTTGTGATGCGACAGAGATAGCGCCTTGCACCGCGTTCTATAATCGGCTCTTACTCGCACGGGCTGTTCTAAAAGATAGATCAATGAACCGAACGCATCTCTCGCAACTTGCGGTGCTGGCAACCGTCGCCCAGTGCGGCAGCTTTCGCGGTGCGGCCAAGGATCTCGGCATAGCGCCCTCCGCAGTCAGCCATGCGGTTTCCAGCCTGGAGGCGCGTCTTGGCGTGCGGCTCCTGGCGCGCAGCACGCGCAGCGTCGCCCCGACCGAGGAAGGCGCACAGCTGCTCGAGCGGCTGAGGCCGGCGCTGTCGGAAATCGATCTGGCGCTGGAATCGGCGGTCGAGGCGCGCGACCGGCCGGCTGGCAATCTCCGGCTGACCGTGCCGCGCACCGCCGCCCACCTGGCGCTGACGCCGCGGCTCGGTGCCTTTGCATCGGCCTATCCCGACATCGTGCTGGAGATCGTCATCGAAGACCGCTTCACCGATGTGGTCGAAGGCGGCTTCGACGCCGGCGTCCGGCTCGGCGAGAGCCTGCAGCGCGACATGATCGCTGTGCGCATCGGTCCAAACCTTCGCGGCGCCGTCGTCGGCGCGCCATCCTATTTCGCGACCATGCCCAGGCCGCGCGATCCACACGATCTCGTCGGTCACCGTTGCATCCGCTTCCGTTTCTCCAGCGGCATCCTCTACCGCTGGGAATTCGAGAAGGACGGCGAGGAGATCGAGCTGGCGGTGCAAGGGCCGCTGATCCTCGACGAGGACCATCTGATCGCCAATGCGGCGGCCGACGGCGCTGGGCTTGCCTTCCTGTTCGAGGACTATGTCCGCGAAGCGTTGGCCACCGGCCGGCTCGTTCGCGTGCTGGAAGACTGGTGCCCGCCCTTCGACGGTTTCTTCGCCTACTACCCGAGCCGCCGCCAGATGCGGCCGGCGCTGCGAGCCTTTGTCGATTTCTTCAAGGTAAGCAGATGAAAGCCGGCTTGTCGGAGCGTCGTCGGCTTCGACATGACACATACAGGTAGAAGGGGATAGCCTTTGCAGGACCTGGTTTCCTCGCCCCCCTTTGCGGGACGAGGAACCCAAGCTCTGCGGAGAGCAGCGCCGGCATCCGAACAAGCCGCAGACGATCGCCTTGCTCGCTGCCATGCATCCGCATTGGCTTTTTCGCCGATTTCAGGCAAACCACATCGTCTGCAATCGTGAGGGAGAAGCCTGATGTTTCGTTGGGGTGTTTTGTCGACGGCCAAGATCGGCCGCGAGCATCTTTTGCCCGCAATGGTCGAGGCGGAGAACGGCGTGCTGTCGGCGATCGCCAGCCGCGACCTGTCGAAAGCCCGTGCCCTGGCCGATCGGTTCGGCGCCCCCCATGCCTTCGGCTCCTATGACGAGCTGCTCGCATCCAGGGATGTCGACGGCGTCTACATCCCGCTGCCGACCGCCCAGCATGTCGAATGGACCGCCAAGGCGATCGAGGCCGGCAAGCATGTTCTGGTCGAAAAGCCGCTGGCGCTCGACGCCAAGGACATTCCGCCGCTGATCAAGCTGCGCGACGCCAAAAACGTGCTGGTCTGCGAAGCCTTCATGGTGGTCTACCACCCGCAATGGGTCAAGGTGCGCGAGCTGATCGCCAACGGCGCCATCGGCCGGCTGCGCCATGTCCAGGGCGCGTTCTCCTACTACAATGTCGATCCCAAGAACATGCGCAACCAGCTCGACCTCGGTGGCGGCGCGCTGCCCGACATCGGCGTCTACCCGACGGTGTCGACGCGCTTTTCGACGGGCAAGGAGCCGCTGCGCGTCCAGGCGACGATCGAGCGCGACAAGACATTCGGCACCGACATCTACTCCTCGATCCGCGCCGATTTCGGCGACTTCGAATTGTCGTTCTATCTGTCGACGCAGATGGCGGCGCGGCAGGTGATGGTGTTCCACGGCGAGAAGGGCTTCATCGAGGTGCTTTCGCCGTTCAACGCCGGCATCTACGACCACCATCGCATCGAGCTGCACAACCAGAACCACAGCGAGGCGCAAGTGTTCCGCTTCCCCGGCATGCAGCAATACCGGCTGGAGGTCGAGGCCTTCGCGCGGGCGGCACAGGGCGGCACCGACCGCGTCTTCACGCTGGAAGAGTCCGTGCTCAACCAGAAGGTCATCGACGCCATCTTCCGCGCCGGCGAGAAGGAAGGCTGGGAGACGGTCTGACAATCGTCAGCCGGGGAGGAGAGCCGGGGGGAGAAAGTGGCTGACGATGCGGATGTGATCATTGTCGGCGCCGGCCTTGCCGGGCTCGTCGCGGCGGCCGAGCTGGCCGAGGCCGGCAAGAAGACCATCGTTGTCGACCAGGAGCCTGAACAGTCGCTCGGCGGCCAGGCGTTCTGGTCGCTTGGCGGCATCTTCCTCGTCGATTCGCCCGAGCAGCGGCGCATGCGCATCCGCGATTCGCATGATCTGGCGCTCGAGGACTGGCTTGGCACCGCCGCCTTCGACCGTGCGGAAGACTTTTGGCCGCGCCGCTGGGCCGAGGCCTATGTCGGCTTCGCCGCCGGCGAGAAGCGCTCCTGGCTGACGCAGCGCGGCATGAAGTTCTTCCCAATCGTCGGCTGGGCCGAGCGCGGCGGCGGCAACGCCATCGGCCACGGCAATTCGGTGCCGCGCTTTCACGTCACCTGGGGCACCGGGCCGGGCGTGCTCGACCCGTTCGTACGGCGCGTGCGCGAGGCCGAGAATAGCGGGCTGATCCGCTTCAAATTCCGCCACCGGGTCAACGAACTGACGCAGACAGGCGCCGCCGTGAATGGCGTGCGCGGCGACATGCTTGAGCCGAGCGATGTCGAGCGCGGCCGCAGGAGTTCGCGCGACATCGCCGGCGACTTCGAGCTCAAGGCGCAAGCGGTCATCGTCGCCTCCGGCGGCATCGGCGGCAATCCCGAGCTTGTCCGCAAAAACTGGCCGCAGCGGCTCGGCACGCCGCCCAGACGCATGATCTCAGGCGTTCCCGATCATGTCGACGGCCGCATGCTGGCGATCACCGAACAGGCCGGCGGCAGCATCATCAACCGCGACCGCATGTGGCACTATGTCGAAGGCATCAGGAACTGGGCGCCGCTCTGGACCGACCATGCAATCCGCATCCTGCCCGGCCCGTCGTCGCTGTGGCTCGACGCCCGCGGCAAGCGCCTGCCGGTGCCGCTCTATCCCGGCTTTGACACGCTGGGCACGCTCAGCCACATCATGAGCACAGGCTTCGATTATTCCTGGTTCATCCTGACCAAAAAGATCATCCAGAAGGAGATCGCGCTGTCGGGCTCCGAGCAGAATCCCGACCTCACCGGAAAAAGCTGGCGTCAGGTGCTTGGCCGCGCCACATCGGGCGTTCCCGGTCCGGTAAAGGCGTTCATGGAGAAGGGCGAGGATTTCATCGTCGAGCCTGGTTTGCCGGCGCTGGTCGCCCGCATGAACGCGCTTGTCGGCGGCGAGCCGCTGCTCGAACTGGCGCAGGTCGAGCACGAAATCCGCGCCCGTGACAGGCAGCTCGACAATCCGTTCTCCAAGGATATGCAGATCACCGCCTTGCGCGGCGCCCGAGCCTATCTCGGCGACCGGCTGATCCGCACGGCCAAGCCGCACAAGATGCTCGACCCTGCCAATGGGCCGCTGATCGCGGTCAGGCTCAACATCCTGACCCGCAAGACGCTGGGCGGCTTGCAGACCGATCTCGACAGCCGTGCCCTGGGTACCGATGGCCAGCCGGTCGAGGGATTGTACGCGGTCGGCGAAGCCGCCGGTTTCGGCGGCGGCGGCATGCATGGCTATGCGGCGCTGGAAGGGACGTTTCTTGGCGGCTGCATTTTTTCAGGCCGCAGCGCCGGCCGGGCGGCGTCGCGGGCAGTGGGGTAGGATCCTCACCAGATCCATTCGCCGCGTCCCAGAGCCGATACCGCGTCAACGATCCGGGTAAAGCTCGAGCGCGCACGACCGACCGTGTGCCGGCCTCTGAGATAGCCATGCACCAGCCCCGGCTCTTCGAACCAGTAGGCGTGACCCTCCTCCGCGACGAGGCGGTCGCGATAGGCCTCGCCGTCTGACGACAGCGGGTCGCATTGGGCGGTGATCAGCACAGTCGGCGGCAGATTGGCAAAATCGGCATCGGCCAGCGGCGACAGCGTGAGATCGCCGGTGCGGTCTTCGCCGCCGGTCCTGGTATTCGTGTAGAAATCGAGGTCGCGGACCGTCAGCATCGGCGCCTCGGCATGGGTCAAGTAAGAGCCTTGCGAGCGGTCGCCGCCAAGGCCGGGATAGATCAGCACCTGGCCGATCGGCCTTCGTGCATGGCCGCGCGTCGCATGGCTGACCGCGGCGGCAAGATTGCCGCCGGCGCTGTCGCCGCAAAGCAGGATCGGGCGCTTGTAGGTCGTCGCCGCCCATTCGAAGGCGCTGATGGCATCGTCGAAGCCGGCCGGATGCAGATGTTCCGGCGCCAGCCGGTAATCGACCGAAACCAGCTCATAGCCGGTGCGGCTGCAAAGCTCGGCGCAGAGGTCGTCATGGCTGTCGAGCCCGCCGAGGATATAACCGCCGCCATGGAAATAAAGCACCATCGCCGCCGCTTCCGGCGCGGGTGTGCGGTAGATGCGGATCGGGATGGGATGCGAAGGCGTGGCAATGGCGGTGGTCTCCGCCGTAACGTTGTCTGGGTGGCCGGCAGAGAATTCACGGCACATGCGGTCGTAGATGTCGCGCTGCTGATCGATCGTGTAGTCGATCGCATCAGGCGGAAAATAGGAATTGGTCCGCTCGATGAAGGCCCAGGTCTCGGCGTCGATGAGCTTTTTGTAGTCGGTCATGGACGCTGACCGGATCGCAACGAATTCGCCCAGGCACCCCCCTCTGGCCTGCCGGCCATCTCCCCCGCAAGGGGGGAGATCGGCAGCTTCACCTGCGGCGCTCTTCTTGCAGCGTTGACGATTGGCGAAAGCAGAAATGACATCCAATCTCCCCCCTTGCGGGGGAGATGCCCGGCAGGGCAGAGGGGGGTGTGAAGGAACGCCATCATCTCAGCAGTGTCACTTCCCCTTCCACACCGGGTCGCGCTTTTCGGCAAAGGCGCGAAAACCCTCGAGATTGTCCTCCGAGCCGTACAGTGCGTCAACCGTCGCCAATTGGCGGCGCGTCACCCGGTTCATCGCGTCCTGGAAGGTGAGTGCTTCGGCGATCCGCGCCGTCTCCTTGATCGCGGCAAAGACCAGCGGCGGACCGCCGGCGAGCAGTCGTGCGATCCCCCAGACGCGATCCTCGAGCTTCTCCTTGGGCAGAACCTCGTTGACCAGACCCCAGCGATGCGCTTCGGCGACATCCATCCAGCGGCCGGTGAACAAAAGGTCCATGGCGACATGATAGGGAATGCGCTTCGGCAGCTTGATCGTCGCTGCATCGGCCAGCGTGCCGGCGCGAATTTCCGGCAGCGCAAAGGAGGAGTGATCCGACGCGTAGATGAGGTCGCAGGACAGCGCCAGCTCGAAGCCGCCGCCGACCGCCATGCCGTTGACGCAGGCGATGACCGGCTTGTTGAGATCGCGCAGTTCCTGCAGTCCGCCGAACCCGCCGACGCCATAGTCGCCGTCGACAGCATCGCCACCGGCCGCGGCTTTCAGGTCCCAGCCGGCGCAGAAGAACTTGTCGCCGGCAGTCTTGACGATGGCGACCCGCAGATCCGGATCGTCGCGGAACGCCTTGAAGGTCTCGCCCATAAGCCGCGAGGTGTTGAGGTCGATGGCATTGGCCTTGGGCCGATCGAGCGTGACTTCGAGGATGGTGCCCTCGCGGCGGGTGGTGATGACGTCAGACATTCTTGTTTTCTCCAAGCACCAGCAGCGCGTCGGCGATCCAGGCGCCTTTGCCTTGCGCGCAGACGATCAGCGGGTTGATGTCGAGCTCCTCGATCTCGCCGGCATTTTTCTGCACGAAGGCGGCGATGCCTGATATCGCCTCGATGGCCGCCGCGAGATCGGCCTTGGGCCGGCCGCGATAGCCTTCGAGCAGCGGGAACAATTTGAGCCCGCGCAATGCCGCCTCGATGTCGTCGCGGGTCGCCGGCAGCATCAGCGTGACGCTGTCGCGCAGCAACTCGACCAGCACGCCGCCGGTGCCCAGCGTCATCACCGCGCCGAACATCGGGTCACGGGTGAAGCCGACGAGCAGTTCGGCGACGCCGTCGCGCACCATGCGCTCGACATAGAGGCCGGTGCCGAGCGCATCGAGATCATGGGCGGCCGTGCTGACGGATTCGGCGTCCCTGAGGTTGAGCCGAACCGCGTCAAGCTCGGATTTGTGGGTGACGCCCAAAGCCTTCAGCGCAACCGGAAAACCGAGCGCCATCGAGGAGATGACCGCCTCGACCGCATTGCCGGCGCGTTCACCGCTCGGCACGGGGAGCCCGGCCTCGATCAGCCGCGCTTTCGCCTCGGCCTCATCAGGCGTGACATGGTCGCCGGCCGGCGCCCCGGAAGCGGAGGTGTCGATCGGCTGCGCCTGCGGCTCGCGCCAGGCCCAGCCAATGAAGGCGGCCGCCTGGGCGGCGTCCATGGCTTCGGAAATGCCGAACAACGGCACCATGCCGCGTCCCATCAGGCCGGCGGTGTATTCCTCGGGCAGGTTCTCCGGCAGCGAGGAGACGATCGCGCCCTGCGCCTTGTTGGTCTTCAGCGCCGATTCGAAGGCGCGCAGCGTCGTCCACCAGTCGGTGTCGGAGCAGCGGTCGGGGCGCGGGAAATCGAGCACCAGCATGTTGAGGTCGAAGCCGCCCGACACCATGGCGGTGAAGGTGGCGGTCATCGCCGGCTCGTTGTTCCAGATGAAGGTGTGGTAGTCGAGCGGGTTGGCCACCGCAACCAGCGGCCCGAGCGTCGATTTGACGTGGGCGCGGTGGGTGTCGGTCAGCGCCGGGAAATTGACCCAGCGGCCTTCGGCGCTGTCGGCCATGACAGACGCTTCGCCGCCCGAACAGCTCATCGACGACAGCCGGTAGCCGGGCAGGGGGCCGGTGACGTGCAGCAGCTTGAGCGCCTCGATGAAGGCAGGGATGGAATCGACGCGGGCGATGCCGAGCCGCTTCAGGAAGGCGCCCGAGGCAGCGTCCGAGCCGGCCAGCGACGCGGTATGCGACACCGTTGCTTGCCGCGCCTGCTCGGAGCGGCCAACCTTCATGGCGATGATCGGTTTCTTCAGCTCTCGCGCCCGCGCGGCCAGCCTTTCGAAGCCGGCTACCGAATCGAACGCCTCGATATGCAGGCCGAGCGAAGTGACCCGATCGTCCTCGATCAGGCCGAGCGCCATTTCCGAAAGGCCGGTCTGTGCCTGGTTGCCGGCGGTCATCAGAAAGGCGATCGGCAGGCCGCGCTTCTGCATCGTCATGTTGATGGCGATGTTCGACGACTGGGTGATGATGGCGACGCCGCGGCCGCCCTCGGCCAGCCTGATGCCGCCATGCTGGTCGGGCCATAAAAGCGCGCCGTCGGCATAATTGATCAGGCCGTAGCAGTTCGGCCCGATGATCGGCATCTGGCCCGCCGCAGCGACCAGTTCCGCCTGCAATCGCTCGCCATGCTCGTCATAAGCCTCGGTCTCGAGAAAGCCGGCGGCAAAGCAGACGGCGCCGCCGGCACCGCGCTCGGCCAGCGCCTTGACAACCTCGATGGTCAAATGCCGGTTGACGCCGACAAAGGCGGCGTCCGGGGCGCCGGGCAGGTCGGCCACCGAACGGTAGGCCTTGCGGCCGGCGACTTCATCCTTGGTCGGGTGCACAGGCCAGATCTCGCCGGCAAAGCCCATCTTGATCGACTGCGCGACGACGGCGGCGGCCTGCGCGCCGCCGAAGACGGCAATCGTGCGCGGGCGCAAGAGGCGCTCAAGTTTGTGCATTTATCAGCCCCCGAACGGGCGCAGCAGCGCCCGTGAAATGATGTGGCGCTGGATTTCCGACGTGCCTTCCCAGATGCGCTCGACGCGGGCGTCGCGCCAGATGCGTTCCAGCGGCAGATCGTCCATCAGCCCCATGCCGCCATGGATCTGGATCGCCTCGTCGGCGACGAAGGCAAGCATTTCGGTGGCCTTCAGCTTGGCCATGGCCATGTCCTGATCGGTGACGGTGCCCTGATCGTACTTCCAGCCGGCTTCGAACACCATCAGGTCGGCCGCTTTCAGTTCTGTCGCCATATCGGCAAGCTTGAATGAAACGCCCTGGAACTTGCCGATCTGCTGGCCGAACTGCTGGCGCTGCGCGGCGTATTCGATCGCATGGCCAAGCGCCCGCTCGGCCCGGCCGAGACAGGTCGCGCCGACCTGCAGGCGGGTTGCACCAAGCCATGAATTGGCGACGTCGAAACCCTTGTGGACTTCGCCCAGAACCTGGGCTCCGGGCAGCCGGCAATCGTCGAATTCGAGGATGGCGTTGGTGTAGCCGCGATGCGAGACGTTGCGGTAGCCGTCACGCACCGTAAAACCCTTGGTGCCCTTGTCGACGAAGAAGGCCGTGATCTTCTTGCGTTTTCCACGCGGCGTCTCCTCTTCGCCCGAAGCCATGAAGACGATGGCGAAATCGGCGAGGTCGGCATGGCTGATGAAATGCTTGGTGCCGTTCAGCACCCAGTCGTCGCCGTCCTGCACCGCGGTTGCCTTCATGCCGCGCAGATCGGAGCCGGCACCCGGCTCGGTCATCGCCAGGCAATCCCACTTCTCGCCGCGAATGCAGGGATAGAGATACTTTTCGCGCTGCTCCGGCGTGCCGGCCAAGAGGATGTTGGATGGCCGCGCCACGCAGGTCCAGTGCAGTGCGTAATTGGCGCGGCCGAGCTCCTTCTCGTAAAGCAGCCAGGTCACCGTATCGAGGCCGGCGCCACCGACCTCCGCAGGCATGTTGGCGGCATAGAGCCCGGCTTCGATCGCCTTGGCCTTGATCTCATCGATCAGCTCGCGGCGCAGCACGCCGGTGCGCTCGACCTCGCGCTCATGCGGGTAAAGCTCGTTCTCGACGAAGGCGCGCGTCGTCTCGACGATCAGTTTCTGTTCCTCGGAGAGGCCAAAATCCATGGTCTCAGCCTTTCTTCTTTTTCTTCGGCTTTTCGGCCTTGGCCTTCTCGGCCGCCTTGGAGGCGGTGGGCTTCTTCGCCGCAAGCTTGGCGAGCTGCTTGGTATAGTCCTTGTGCAAGGCGCCGGCACCCCAGCCCTTGCCTTTGTTCTGCTTCGACAGCGCATCCATGATGGCGACCAGATTGTCGTCGCGGATCTTTTCGAGCTCGCGGATCGACAGGCCATCCGCCTGGTCGTCCGACTGCGTGGCGATCAGGTCGACCAGTTCGTCGTTGAACTCCGGCACATCCATCAGCTTGGTCCACGGCCATTTCAGGCACGGCCCGAACTGCGCCATGAAATGGCGCATGCCGGCTTCGCCGCCGGCGACGCGGTAGACCTGGAACATGCCCATCTGCGCCCAGCGCAGGCCGAAGCCATAGCGCATGATGTCGTCGAGTTCCTCGACCGTGCAGATGCCGTCCTTGATCAGCCACAGCGCCTCGCGCCATGCCGCCTCCAGCAGGCGGTCGCCAACGAACGCCTCGATCTCCTTGCGGATCACCACCGGTTTCATGCCGATCGAGGCGTACATCTCCTTGGCGACCTCGATCGCCTCGGGAAAGGTCTGCTCGCCGCCGACGATCTCGACCAGCGGAAGCAAATAGACCGGGTTGAACGGATGGCCGACGACCAGCCGCTCCGGATGCTTCTTCATCGCCACCTGCATGTCGGTCGGCTTGATGCCGGAAGTCGAGGAGCCGACGATCGCATTGGCCGGCGCATAGAGGTCGATCTCGGCCAGCACGCGGTGTTTAAGGTCGAGCCGTTCCGGCACGCTTTCCTGGATGAAATCGGCATCGGCGACGGCGTCGGCAATGGTCTTGGCAAAGGTCAATTTGCCTTCTTTTGGCAGGCCGTCGGGCAGCATCTGCTTGTAGGCGCGGCGCGCGCCTTTCATCACTTCGCCGACCTTGCGCGCGGCTTCGGGGTCGGGATCGAAAACCGACACGTCGATACCGTTCAAGAGCAGCCGCGCCACCCAGCCGGCGCCGATGACGCCGCCGCCGATTGCAGCTGCCTTGGTGATGATGCTCATGCGGAGGCTCCGGTTCTTGTCCTGGCTTTTTCCAGGTCGATGAGAGGCACGCGCTCGCCGGCGCGGATCACGGTGGGGTCATAGGCCCTGCGCGCAAACACCTCGAGCACGAAGGGCCGGAAGAAGTTGATCGGCAACGTCTCGTAGTCGGGGTCGAAGCTCGACTGGTCCCAGCGCTCACAGAACTGGTCGCAATCGTCGAAATAAAGGTGGCCGGCGAAACGGTCGCGCGCATGCGGATTGCCGCCGAGATGGTGGGCGTAATAGAGGCGCTGGAAGTCGCCGTGCTTTTCCACAACCCAGGTGCACTGCTCGCGCACAAAAGGTTTTAGGACCGAAGCTGCATATTCGTCGTGATTGTACGGTGCGTAGACGTCGCCGATGTCGTGCAGCAGGGCGCAGACGATCCAGTCGGTGTCGGCGCCGTCGCGCCATGCGCGCGTCGCCGCCTGCAGCGAATGGCCGAGCCGGGTGATCTTGTAGCCGGACAGGCCTTCGTCGAGTTGGACAAGCGCGTCAAGCAGCCGTTCGCCGGTCTTCGCCGCATAGTCGATCTCGTGCTCGGTGAGGAACGCGTAATCGTCGCGGTCGCCATCCTTCATTGCGGTGAATTTCACGGTCTTCATCGGCGGCTCCTCCCTACCGATTGCTTGTTCAAAGCGGCGCGCGCTTTGTCAAATTGAGCTTCTTGCGCACTTCATCGGGGCCGATGACCCTTGCGCCCATGTTCGACACGATGCTGACCGCCCGCTCGACCAGCTGCGCATTGGTTGCCAGCACGCCCTTGTCGAGCCAGAGATTGTCCTCGAGCCCGACGCGGACATTGCCGCCGGCCAGCACCGCGGCGGCGGCATAGGCCATCTGGTTGCGGCCGATGGAGAACGCCGACCAGGTCCAACCCGACGGCACATTGTTGACCATCGCCATAAAAGTGTTGAGATCGTCCGGCGCGCCCCATGGCACGCCCATGCACAATTGCACGAGAGCATCCGGGTCCAGCACCTTTTCCTCGACCAATTGCTTGGCAAACCACAGATGCCCGGTGTCGAAGGCCTCGATCTCCGGCTTGACGCCAAGCGCCGTCATCATGCCGCCCATGGCGCGCAGCATGCCTGGCGTGTTGGTCATGACATAGTCGGCCTCGGCGAAATTCATGGTGCCGCAGTCGAGCGTGCATATCTCCGGCAGGCACTGGCGCACATGTTCCACGCGGTTGGTGGCGCCGCCCATATCGGTGGCTTTCTCGTTCAGCGGCAGCGGGTTTTCCGGCGAGCCGAACACCATGTCGCCGCCCATGCCGGCGGTCAGGTTCAGCACCACGTCGACGTCTGCCGCACGGATGCGCTCGGTCACTTCGCGATAAAGCTGCACGTCGCGGCGCGGCCTGCCGGTTTCGGGGTCGCGCACATGGCAGTGGACGATCGCCGCACCCGCCTTTGCCGCGTCGATGGCCGAATCGGCGATCTGCTTGGGCGAGCGCGGCACATGCGGGCTGCGGTCTTGCGAGCTGCCGGACCCGGTTATGGCACAGGTAATGAAGACCTCACGGTTCATCGCAAGCGGCATCGACTTTTCTCCCAATCAGCACAGATGGTCCCGATCAAACATGGACCCAATCGAACAGATGGCAACAATGCCTGACTTGCCGGAAACTGTTTTGCATTTTACGAAGTACGTATGATGAAAAACGAAAAGTCGTCGATCTTTCGCGCCGAACGGTTGCCGCTCAAGGTGACGCTGCTGGTGTTTTCCGGGTCGTCGATCATGTGCGTGGCCTCGGCCGTCGATCCGCTGCGCGCCGCCAACCGTATTGCCGGCGAGACGCTGTTCGATTTCAGGCTGGTTGCGGCGCCCGGCTACGCGCCGGCCACCACATGCGGCCTGCCGGTTGCGGTCAGCGGCCGCTTCGATGCGGCGGATACGACGGATGTGCTTGTCGTCGTCGCCGGTTTCGGCACGCAGAACTATGCCACGTCGGCCCTGCTTGCCGGCCTGCGCCGAGCGGGGCGCGCCGCACGCGCCTGCGGCGGCGTCGAAGCCGGCACCTGGCTGGTCGCCCGCGCCGGTCTGCTGGAAGGGCGTAGCGCCACCACCCATTGGGAGGACATGGAGGACTTCTCCTCGGCCTTTCCCGAGGTCGACGTTCGCCCCGACCGCTATGTCATCGACGGGCCGGTCTTCACCTCCGGTGGCGCTTCGCCGACCTTCGACCTGATGCTGCATCTGATCCGCACGCGGCTCGGCATGGCGGTCGCGCTCGATGTGGCAAGCGTCTTCATCTACGACCAGGCACGCGCCGCGACCGACGCGCAGCCTTTGGTCTCGCTCGGCCGCCTCGACGGCTACGATCCGCGGCTTGCGCAAGCCATCCGGCTGATGGAAACCCACGTCGACCAGCCCTTGACCATTGCCGCGGTGGCAAAGCGCGCCGGGGTGACGGCACGAACGCTGGAAAGCATCTTTCGCAAGTCGATCGGCGAGACGCCGGGCGCCTATTATCTCAGGCTGCGGCTGGCTGCCGCGCGCCGGCTGGTGGTCGACACGCGCGTGGCCATGGCCGATATTGCCGGGCGAACGGGGTTCTCGTCCGCCGCGGCATTTTCCAGGGCGTTCTCAAGGGCTTTCGGCGAAGCGCCGGTCAGGCTGCGCAGGAGATAATGCATGTCGCCCAAAAGTGCGTAGCGGTTTTGGGGTAACGGCATGCATAGACAAAGGTGGATCAGGCAGCGTCCTGGCGGTCGCTTTTGCCGTCGATCTGCGAGCGCATCTGTCTCGCAAGGTGGGTCTCGAAGCGGCTGGCGACCGCGCGGTCCCATTCGTTTGCACCGCGCGCGCCATTCTTCGGATGCGGCAGCGCCATCAGCCGGTCGATGATCGATCCCTCGCCAGATGAGAGCAGGGCGTCGATTTCGCGTTCGTGCTGCATATCGTTTCGCCTCCTTCTTTCTGTTCCCGCCACGAACCACATATACGAGATTCGTGACGGCTGTTTGAAGGCAAGAGCGAGGCGATTGAGGGGCGGTGCGAGGCAAAACCTTGTCGTCGGTTCCGCCCTCGCGCAAAGCTGTTCCGGGCCGGCGGGTCGGTCAACAGACCCGCCGGTGCGGCACCTCAGACGTACCGGTTGACGATATTCTCGAGCAGTTCCTGGCGGCCGGATCTCGGCTGCGGCTCGATCTTCTTCTTGACGACGCGCTCGGTGATCTCCTCCAGCGTCCGCTTGCCGGCAAGCATCGCCTTGGCCTCGGCCGAATTCCAGCCGGCATAGCGCTCGGCCAACGGTCCCGACAGCGCCTTGTCCTCCACCATTTTAGCAGCGGCCTTGAGGCCGCGTGCACAGCAATCCATGCCGCCGATATGGCCAATCAGCAGATCCTGCGGATCGAGCGACTGTCGCCGAAGCTTGGCGTCGAAATTGGTGCCGCCGGTCTTGAAGCCACCGGCCTGCAGGACCTGATAATAGGCCAATGCCATCTCCGGCACGTTGTTGGGGAACTGGTCGGTGTCCCAGCCCGACTGGTAGTCGTTGCGGTTCATGTCGATCGAGCCGAAGATGCCGAGCGCATTGGCCAGCGCCAGTTCATGCTCGAAGGAATGGCCGGCCAGGATCGCATGGCCCTGCTCGATGTTGAGCTTGACCTCCTTCTCCAGCCCGAAGCGCTTCAGGAAGCCGTAGACCGTGGCGACATCATAGTCGTACTGGTGCTTTGTCGGCTCCTGCGGCTTCGGCTCGATCAGGATGGTGCCCTTGAAGCCGATCCGGTGCTTGTAGTCGACGACCATGTTGAGGAAGCGGCCGGCCTGTTCCTGTTCGCGGGCAAGGTCGGTGTTGAGCAGCGTCTCATAGCCCTCGCGGCCGCCCCACAGCACATAATTGTCGCCCTTCAGCCGCTTGGTGACGTCGATGCAGTGTTTGACCGTCGCTGCCGCATAGGCAAAGACGTCCGGGTCGGGATTGGTGGCGGCTCCCGCCATGAAGCGGCGATTGGAGAACAGGTTGGCCGTGCCCCAAAGCAGCTTGACCCCGGTCTTCTTCATCTTCGCCGCAAAATAGTCTGATATCTCGTCGAGCCGCGCGGCACTTTCAGAAAAATCTTTTCCCTCCGGCCGCACATCGGCATCGTGGAAGCAGAAATAGGGAACACCCAGCAGCGAAAACATGTCGAAGGCGACATCGGCCTTGAGCTTGGCCAGTTCCATCGTGTCGGTGCCACCGGCCTCGGCGAACCACGGCCGCTCGAAGGTCTGGCCGCCGAACGGATCGCCGCCTGGCCAGGCGAAGGAATGCCAGTAGGCGACGGCAAAGCGCAAATGGTCTTCCAGCCGCTTGCCGGCGACAATTTCATCGGGATTGTAGAACCGGTAGGCCAGCGGATTGGTCGAATCCGGCCCCTCGTATTTGATCTTCTGGATGTCGCCGAAAAAGCCGCTGGTCATGTCTGTCTGTCCTCTCGCAGGGTTCGGTCCTGATTACCTCAGGCGTAATTGGTTTCGCGCTGGCGCTGGATGAAAAGGGTCATGTCAAAGCCAATCAACCACGGAGACAGACCATGACCGACCTCAACACGATCGCCGAAAACTACATCGCCGCCTGGAACGAGAGCGATGCCGCGCGCCGGCAAGCCTTGCTCAAGGCGGCCTTCACCGATGACGTCAGCTACCGCGATCCGATCATGCAGGGAGACGGCCACAATGGCCTCGCCGCACTGATCGATGGTGTCCAAAAACGATTTGCCGGCTTCCGGTTCTCGCTGAAGGGCAAGCCGGACGGGTTTGGCGACACGATCCGCTTCTCGTGGAATCTCGGGCCGGAAGGCACCGATTCCGTCATCGAAGGCACCGACATCGGCGTCATCGAGAATGGCCGCCTGAAAAGCGTCACCGGCTTTCTCGACAAGGTCCCGGCACAGTGAGGAAATATCGGGCCGCGGCGGGGGTGGGAAACCACTCACGCCGTGGCCGCCTTGATAGCCGGGTAAAGCAAGCGGTAGCGCTGATAGGCATCCGCATAGGCGTTGCTTAGCGCGGCGACCGGTTCGATTGTGGCATTGGTGGCCGGCGCCGTGCACACTCTGAGCGGATCGGCGCCCGTCGCCGCGATCAGGCCAAGCCTCGCTGCTCCGAAGGCGGCGCCGAAATCGCCGTCGGCGGGAATGTCGACGGGCAGGCCGAGCGCGGTGGCGATTGCCTTTAGCCAGTAGTGCGAGCGCGAGCCGCCGCCGATCGCCGTCACCCGCGTCAGCGTCGTGCCGGCCTTGGCCAGGGCTTCGAGACTGTCGCGGAAGGCGAAAGCCACGCCCTCCAGCACGGCCTGGGTCAACACGGCGCGGCTCGATTCATGCGCAAGCCCGGTAAACGAGCCGCGAATGGCCGAATCATTGTGCGGGGTGCGCTCGCCCGAGAGATAGGGCAGGAAGGACACGCCGGTCGGCGCCTTCAGCGTATCGCCGAGCTCGGCGGTCAGCTCGCCGGCGCCTTTGCCTGAAATCTCGGACAGCCAGTTGAGCGAATCGGTTGCCGACAGGATGACGCCCATCTGGTGCCAGGTGTCGGGCAGCGCGTGGCAGAATGTGTGCACCGCGCTTTCCGGGTTGGGCAGATAGGACGCATTGGCGGCAAACAGCACGCCTGACGTGCCAAGCGAGACAAAGGCCTGGCCGGCGGCGACCGTGCCCATGCCGCAGGCCGACGCCGCATTGTCGCCGGCGCCACCGGCGATCGGGATGCCCGCCTGCATCCCCCATTTCGAGGCCAGTTCGCTGCGCAACGCGCCAGCCTTCTCAGTGCCTTCGACCAGTGACGGCATCTGCTTCTCGTCGAGCGACGTGGCGGAAAGCAGATCGGATGACCAGCCTCGCTTGCCGACATCGAGCCAGGACGTGCCGGCCGAGTCCGACATCTCCGAAATATGCTCGCCGGTGAGCCAGAGCCGCAGAAAATCCTTTGGCAGCAAGACCTTTGCCAGTTTGGCGAAAATATCCGGCTCATTGTTTCTCACCCAGACCAGCTTTGGCGCGGTGAAACCGGGAAACACGATGTTGCCGGTCAGCTTGCGAAAGCGCGGGTCGGCGTCGAGCTTGGCGGCCTCGGCATGGCTGCGCGTGTCGTTCCACAGGATGCAGGGGCGCAGCACCTGGTCGCCGGCATCGAGCAATGTAGCGCCATGCATCTGGCCGGAGAGGCCGATGCCCTTCACGGCGGCGAGCTGTTCTGGATGAGAAACCTTGAGCTCGGCGATCGCTTCCTCGCAGGCGCGGATCCACTCGGCGGGGTTCTGCTCCGACCAGCCGGGGTGCGGCCGCGACACGTCGAGTGACGCGTGGCCGGAGCCGACGATGCTCTGCCCGGCATCGATCAACAGCGCCTTGACGCCCGACGTGCCCAGATCGAGGCCGAGATACATGGTGTCCTCCCATTGCCATTAATTTTTTCGGATCTCGAAAAAATCCGACTTGGCAGTTTTTTAAGACAAGAACCGCCTCCGGTCAATTCTCCGACAAATCGGCAGCGCGCTGCGAAAGCAGCGCCGAGAGCGGGCTGGCGGGCCGCGCCAGCGCGCGTTCCGCGGCAAGTGCCCTTGCCAATGCACGGTCGCCCGACCGCAGCGCTGCCTCGATCAGCGTCAGGTCGATGACGTCGCGCTGCGCATGACTGCCGCCGAAGCGGTGGGCGATCGCCCGGATGGGTCGGATCAGGCGGACCGTCTCGGCAAAATTGCCGTTGCCGAACGCCTTGATGGCGAGCGTCAGGGGGTAGCCGACATCCCGGGTAAAGACGGCGTTGTCGTCGTTGGCGTGCATGGCCTCGCGCTGTGTTTCGAGCAAGGTGCGAGCCGGCGCTTCCTGGCCGGCGCCGACGAGGGCCATCATTGCGTGGGCATCGTTGAAGGCATAGTTGCCGGCGCTGGCCTTGGCCCAGTTGGCGGCGAGGGCCGCCCAGCGGCCGCCGACATCGACGCCGTCGAGATGCAGCCGCCACAGGATCGCCGAGGCGTCGACCATGTTGAGCGCCAGCGTCGAGCGCTCGCCGTAGATCGGGCCGTCATGGAGCGCCAACACCTCGTCGGTCTCGCCGAGATCATAGTGGAACAGCGCCAGATGCCACCAATTATGCACTTTCAGGAAGCTTTCACGCGTCCACGCGTCGGGGTTGGCGCGCATCCAAGCGATGCCGTCCCTTTGCCGGCTCTGCATTTCCATGACATGGGCGACGGCGTGCTGCGCCCAGCCGTCGCGCGGCTCGATGTCGACTGCCATGCGGCCAAGCTTTTCGGCGCGCGCATAGTCGCCCATTTCCTCCAGTCCGAACGCCTGCATGCCGAGTACGGCGTGGTAGCCCGGCATGCCGCTTTGCCACGACGGCAGCGCGCGGCCGATGCGGTCGCGCAGCATGCGGGCATTGCCGGTGAAGAAATCGATCTGGTGCCCGGTCTGCAGCGCCAGCGCATCGAGTGGAAACTCGATGGCGATATCCTCGAGCAGACGGGCGGCTTCATGCCAGCGACCTGCGGCAAGATGGCCAAGTGCTGCGACATGCGCCTGCTCGCGCGGCGTGGCGGCAAGCGGCAGTGCCGCCTCATGGCATGTCCTGGCCACGGCTGTCGCCTCGCGCTCGGTGGCGAGGCCGAAGAGATAGCCCTTGAACACATGCGCCATGACGAAGCCGGGATCCTCGGCGATGGCGCGATCGACCGAGCCGACCGGGTCGCCGATGAAGCATTGCAGTTCGCGCACGGCCTGGCTGTAGGACGAGAACCCGGCCTCCGTCGCGCCCGAAAACGTCAGCCCGAATGCGTCCCTGACTGCCACGTCATGTCCTCAATTGCCCGAGCGCATCGCCACTGTGGCGACGCCGGCGCCGACCAGCAGCGTGCCGCCAGTGCGGTTGAAGATGCGGATCGCCTTCGGGTTGCGAACGACGTTGCGTGCCCTTGCGGCGATCAGCGCGTAACCGAAGGCATTGGCGAAAGCGAGCGCCAGGAAAGTCGTCTCGAAGATCAGCATCTGCGTCCAGAAATCGGCATGCCGGTCGAGGAACTGTGGCAGGAAGGCGACGAAGAAGGTGATGCTTTTCGGATTGAGCGCGGTGACCAGCCAGGCATGCGCCATCATCTTGGCCGAGGACACCGCGTCCAGGCGCGGCTCGGCCTTGAGCGTGCCGCCGGCGCGAAACAGCTTTATGCCGAGATAGATCAGATAGCCGGCGCCGACCACCTTCAGCACCGTGAACACGGTGGCCGACGCCGCCAGCAGCGCGCCGATGCCAAGCATCGACAGCGTCATCGCGGTGAAATCGCCAAACGCCACGCCAACCGCCATCGGCAGCGCCGTGCGCCAGCCCTGGCCGAGCGCATAGGACACGACCAGAAGGATAGTTGGGCCGGGAATGACAAGAAGGATCGTCGAGGCGGCGGCAAAGGCGGCCCAGTTTTCGAAGGACATGTTCGTCTCCTTGAGCTCAAAGAAGAGGATAAATCCTTGGGCTCACAAAGATGTAAAGGGGCAAAAATCGAAAATGCCCCTGGTTAACATCAGGCGACGGTTCTTCACGCTTTTTCAACCATGATTGGTGAAAATGCACTCTATCCGGCCGGACCGTGTTTCCCGCCGACAGCGTAGGGTTTGGGTAGATGCGTGAGTTGCCGCAAGGTCTGACGCCGCCGCACAATGGCGACGAAATCGAAATTTCCGAAATCCAGCTTTCCCGCCGCGCAGTGTTGTCCGGCGCCGGTGCGCTGGCGCTGCTCGGCGCCGCCGGCTGCAGCCAGACGCTCGACCTGTCGGCGCTGCAACTCGACGCCGTCACCACCGGCGCGATCACCCCTGTCCGCCCGAGCATCAGCGTCGACAAGAACATCACCAGCCCTGGTGTGATGTATGCCTCCGTCACCGACGGCGGCTTCACGCTGCCGGAAGTGCCCTACCTCAAGGTCAAGCCGGAGTTCCGCCGCCAGATCGTCGTCGACCCGACCGGCGAGCAGCCCGGCACCATCGTCGTCCATTCGCAGGAGCGGCTGCTCTACCTGGTGCAGCCCGGCGGTGACGCGATCCGTTACGGCGTCGGCATCGGCAAGGAAGGCTTTCGCTGGTCGGGCCGCGCCAACATCCAGTACGGCAAGGAATGGCCGACCTGGAGGCCGCCGGCCGAGATGATCGCCCGCAAGCCGGAACTGGTGAAATGGCAGGCTGGGCAGCCCGGCGGCCTCGACAACCCGCTCGGCGCGCGTGCGCTGTACATCTACCAGAACGGCCAGGACACCGGCTACCGCATCCACGGTTCGCCCGAATGGTGGAGCATCGGCCAGGCGATGTCGTCGGGCTGCGTTCGCCTGATCAACCAGGATATCATCGACCTCTACAGCCGCGTCTCCAGGAAGAACCCGGTCGTCGTCGTCTGACCCTCCCGGTCATCGTCTGGACTCGAGGCTGCTGGCGCGGCCGCTCGACTCTCCCGTTGCGCGATCTCGCAAGACAGGCGAATGTGCCCTGCAAAGTCACTGCTCGGGAGACGTGAAGCATGTCCGGAACTTTTGTCATCGCACAAGGCGGCGGCCCGACCGCCGTCATCAACCAGACGGTGGTGGGCGCCACACTCGAGATCCGCAAGCGGCGTCCCGGCGCCAAGGTGTTGGGATCCATCCATGGCGTGCGCGGCATCCGCGACGGCAACTATGTCGATCTTTCGGCTATCCCTGAGGACCGGTTGCGGTTGATTGCTGCGACGCCGAGCGCCGCGCTTGGCTCGACCCGCGACAAGCCGGACGAGGCCTATTGCGAGATCATCCTCAACGGCCTGAAGAAGGCCGGCGCCGACGCCTTCATCTATATCGGCGGCAACGACACGTCGGGCACGCAGCAGATCCTGACCGACGCCGCCGGCGGCAAGATGGCTTTCGTCCATGCGCCGAAAACCATCGACAACGATCTCGAGGAGAACGACCACACGCCCGGCTTCATTTCGGCAGCCGAGTTCGTCGCCGGCGCCTTTCTCTCGGTCGACCTCGATTTCCGTGCTCTGCCCGGCATCTATGTCGGCATCGTCATGGGGCGGCACGCCGGTTTCCTCACCGCCGCCGCCGCCGCATGGCAGCTTGATCCCGACAGCGGCCCGCATCTCGTCTATGTGCCGGAGCGTCCGTTCTCGGCTGCGGCCTTCATCGACGATGTTCGCGCCACGCTTGATCGCCACAAGCGCTGCATCGTCGCAGTCTCCGAAGGCGTCAGCACAGCCGACGGCAAGGCGCTGGTCGAAAGTCTTGTCCCGCCGGACAAACTGGAGCGCGATGCGCATGGCAACGTCAAGCTGTCGGGCAGCGACCTGCCGGCCGCCCTCGAGCGTGCGCTGGCCGAAGGATTGCCGGGCAAGCGGGCCCGCGTCGATGCGCTCGGCTACATGCCGCGCGGCTATGTCGGCGCCATCAACCCCGTGGATGCACAGGAAGCCTTTGATGCCGGCGTCTTTGCGGTCGCCGTGGCCGAGCAGGGCGGCGGCTCGGTGGCGCTGCAATATGACGGCAAGAAAACCGTGCTGAACACGGTGCCGCTGAAAAACGTCGCCGGCAAGACCCGTCACATGCCCGACGATTTCATGCTGCCTGAGGTCAATCAACTCTCCGATGCAGGAATGGCCTATCTGAAGCGGCTGGTTCCCGAAAAATACAAGGTCGGAAAGCCGTTCGTCTGAGCCGGCTCGGTTCTGATGCCGGAATCTTCGTGATGCGTGACTGGTTCAGCAAGACCGTCATCGACGCCGATACGACGATGCTGACCGAGCCGTTCGTGCATGATTTCGTGCGCGCCAACATCTGGCATCTGCGTGGCCGCGACGTCGACCTGCTTGTCGACACCGGCATGGGGATTTGCCCGCTGGCGCCGGAGATCGACACGCCTGATGGCAAGCCGCTGCTCGTCGTCGCCACCCATATCCACCTCGACCATGTCGGCTCTCTGCACGAATTTCCGTTGCGAGCCGGGCCGAGGGTGAGTGCTGCGCAATTCGACAGCATGGATGACGCCGTCACCTACGCCCACATGTTTCATGATCTCGACGGCGCCGTCTCGAAGCTGCCGGCACCGGCCTGGAGAGTGGCCGAATACAGAATCCAGCCGGCGCCGCTGACGCGGACGCTTGACGAGGGCGATCTGGTCGACCTTGGCGACCGGCAATTCCGGGTGCTGCATCTGCCCGGCCATTCGCCGGATTCGATCGCGCTGTTCGATGAGGCCGACGGCCTGTTCTTCGCCGGCGACGCCATCTACGACGCCTTGCTGATCGACGACCTGCCGGATTCCGACCGATCAGCCTATCGCCGAACCATGCAGCGGCTGCTCGATCTGCCTGTCAGCATCGGCCATGGCGGCCATGGACCAAGCTTCGACGCCAAACGGATGCGCGAGATCGCCACCGGTTATCTCAGGCGAACAGACGGCGCATAAGCCAAGAATCTGGTTGCCCGCCAGAGTATCTTTGACAACATTGGTGAAGGCCGACAGGCGGCCTGATGCAAACGGATTGTCTCGATGGTCACCCGCGGCTTCTCTTCAGGACGAAAGCCCCCGACGGATGCGGATGCGCGTATCCCGCCGGGGCAGTATCTCGAGCAAGGGTTTCCGGTGCTGTCGGCCGGGCCGACGCCGCCTGTGCGCACCGAGGACTGGTCGTTCACGCTCAAGCACGGACCGCGGCCGATCAAGACGTGGAACTGGACAGAGTTCAACGCGCTGCCTTTGACCAAGATGACGCGCGACATCCATTGTGTCACCGCGTGGACCAAGTTCGACACGGCGTGGCAGGGTGTGCTGGTCGACGATATTCTGGCGGATGCCGGCATCGAGCCACCGACCGCCTTCACGCTGGCGCTGTCCTTCGACGGCTATACAACCAACGTGCCGACGCAGGATCTCACTGCCGGCAAGGCAATGGTGGCGCTGCTTTACGAAGGCAAGCCGATCACGCCGGACCATGGCGGCCCGGCGCGGCTGCTGGTTCCGCATCTCTATTTCTGGAAGTCGGCCAAATGGCTGAACGGCCTGCAGTTCACCGAGCGCGACGAGCCCGGCTTCTGGGAGCTGCGCGGCTATCACATCTATGGCGACCCGTGGCGCGAGCAGCGCTATACGGGCGATCCATGAGCAACGCGCCGGCGGCGCAGTCGCCCTGGCAGACGGTGACCATCGCCCGCATCGAAAAGCGCACGCCGCGCGTCACCAGCTTTTTCCTCCAGCCGTCGCGGCCCTTCGCCTATCGTGCCGGGCAGCATGTCGATGTCAGGCTGACGGCGCCGGACGGCTATCAGGCGCGCCGCTCCTACTCAATCGCCTCGGCGCCGGAAGCCGGCGAGCCGATCGAGCTGGCGATCGAAAGGCTCGATGATGGCGAGATCTCGCCCTTCTTCCACGATATCGCGGCGGTTGGCGACGAGGTCGAGTTGCGCGGACCGCTCGGTGGCCACTTCGTCTGGTCCGACAGCGACGGCGGCCCGCTTCTGCTGGTCGGCGGCGGGTCCGGCGTGGTACCGCTGATGGCGATGATCCGCCATCGCGCCGCGCGCAGATCGGCGGTGCCCGTGGCATTGGTATTTTCCGCACGGGTCTGGGACGAGGTGATCTTTCGCGACGAGCTGATCGACTTCCACGATCGCCGGGACGGCTTCGATCTGGTGTTGGCGCTGACCCGCGAGGCCGCCCGGCGCCCGTCAGACTATTCGCGGCGGGTCGATGCCGCGATGATGGAGCAATCGATGCTGCGGCTGCCCGCGCCGCCAAGGTTCGCCTTTGTCTGCGGCTCGAATGCGTTCGTGTCGGCCGCCGCCCAGGCGCTGATCGATGCCGGTGTGCCGGCAAGCCTCATCCGCACCGAACGCTACGGGGTTTAATGCATGTCACGCAAAAAATGTGCAGCGGTTTTGCGATGACGACATCCATAAAAACAATAACTTAAAGCGCGTCGCATGAATCCATTCAGCCGCGACGCGCTTTAAGCTCCCCGGTCAGGCGTCGACCTCGAGCGCCGTCAGCGGCTTCGAACAGCAGGCAAGAATGAAGCCGTCGTCGATCTCGTGATCGAGGATGCCGCCATTGTGGCTCATCTCGACCGTGCCCGAGACCTTTTTCACCTTGCAGGTTCCGCACAGGCCGAACTCGCAGGCTGCGGGGATGCGTACGCCCGAAGCGCGCGCCGTCTGCAGCACGGTCTGGCCGGCAACGCATTCGGCATCAATATCCGAAAGCGAAAAGCGGATCGGCGTTGCGGCCTCGGCAGGTACCTCGATGCCGCCCTCTGCTGGCCCACCTTTTGCCGGCCCACCCTCTGCCGGCGAACCGAACGGGGCCGGAATTTCCTCCACCGCCGGGGCCGCAAAGCTCTCCTGATGGTAGTTGGCCATGTCGAAGCCGGCCGCCTCTAGCATCTGCCGCACGGCGCGCATGAACGGGTCGGGGCCGCAGCAAAAAATTTCGCGCTCGCGAAAATCGGGCGCCAGCAGCGGCAGCCGTATCGCGTCGATCCGGCCCATATGGCCGAACCAGCCTCACGACTGGACCGCTCCTCGATCATGAAGCCGAGCGTCAGGCCCGGCATGCGGCTGCCGAGCAGCTCGAGCTCTTTGCGGAAGATGATCTCCTCGGGCTTTCGCGCGCAGTTGACGAAGCCGACATCTGTCCATGGCGCGCAGTCGTTCAGCCAGCGCAGCATCGACATCATCGGCGTCACGCCTGAGCCGGCCGAAATGAACAGATACTTGGCCGCTGGATGGCTGTGCAGCGAAAAGTCGCCCGCCGGCCCATAGGCCTTCACGTGAACGCCGGGTGTCAGATTGTCGAACATCCAGCGGGTGCCGAGGCTGCCGGCCTGCGCTTTCACCGTCACCGCGATCGAGAACGGCCTCGACGGCGAGGACGACAGCGTATAGGTCCGCATCATCGGGCCCTCGGTGGTCGGCAGTTCCAGCGTCACGAACTGCCCCGGTCTGTAGCGGAACCAGGTCTGGTTGTCAGAGCGGAAGGTGAAGGTCTTCACGTCAGGCGCCTCGTCGCTGACGCCGATGACTTCCAGCACCTGGAGCCTGTCGTTCCAGGGCGCCATCTCGTCGAGATGGCGGTAGAGGCCAAGGTCAGTCATCGCATTCATCCCCTTGAGCTCGTTCAGGCGACGCTGCGCAGCGCCGGCCGCCCGGCCTCGGCAAGGCGCGGCCCGATGAAGGAGGCGTACCATTCGACGAACTGGATGACGCCGCCCTCATGCAGTTCCGAATAGGGGCCGGGCTCATAGGCCGGCGACAGGATGCCGAAGGCGTTTTCCTCGACAATGCGACGGTCCTGGTCGTTGGTCTCGGTCCAGACATGGGTGAGTTCGGCGAGGTCGTAATCGACGCCTTCGACCGCGTCCTTGTGGACAAGCCATTTGGTGGTGACGGCCGTTTCCGTGGCACTGATCGGCAGCACGCGGAAGGTGACGGCATGATCGCCGAGGATATGGTTCCAACTCGTCGGATAGTGATAGAGCAGCAGCGAGCCGATACGGTCGGTCGAAACGCTGTCGGAAAGGTTCTTCTTCACCGCGCGTCTTCCCGTCATCGTGTAGCTGACGGCGTCGCGCAGCAACGGCGCGCGGGTGGCGCGATACTGCCCGGCCGGATCGATGCGGAACTTGCTCGGCAAGCCCGCCGCCTCGCATTTCGCCCAGTGCGCGAGCATCTCTGGATCGCTGTCGGCGCCCTGCACGCCGGTCACGGTCGGCGCTTCCGGGAATGTCTTGCAGAGTTCCGGATGGTTGCCGGCGCAATGGTAGCACTCGCGGTTGTTCTCCCAGACGAGCTTCCAGTTGCCCTTCTCGACGATGGTCGATTCGAAGGCGATTTTTGCCTCGCGCAGCCGGTGCGGCAGGAGGTAAGGCTCGATCATGGCGCGCATCGGCGCGAAGTCGGCCGGCTCGTTGGCCAGGCAGATAAAGATGTAGCCGCCAACGCTTTCGCAAGCCACCGGCTTCAGGCTGAACTGGCTCTTGTCGAAGCCGTCTGCCATCTGACGAGCAAACAACAGCCGGCCATCCAGCTCGTAGGTCCACTGGTGATAGGGGCAGACCAGCTTCGCCGCAGTGCCCTTGTCGGCATTGCAGACACGGCTGCCGCGATGCCGGCAGGAATTGTGGAAGGCATTGATCTTGCCTTGCTGGTCGCGGACCAGCACGACCGGATAGTCGCCGATCTGGGCGGTGATATAGCTGCCAGCTTTCGGCAACTCGCAATCGTGGCCGATGAACAGCCAGTCGCGATACCAGATCAGCTCCATGTCAAGCTTGAAGAAATCTGGATCGGTGTAGAAGGGCTGCTCGAGCGAATAGCCTTGCCTGCGGCCGTGCAAGAGCCTCAGCATGTCGTTGCGCGCGTCCATGTCCTGTCCTCGTGTAAGGACTGAACTGGTGGTGATGGAGGGAGGACCGTTTGCACGCCGGCGACAGGGCCGGACGTGCATCATCCACCTCTTGACCGCCCACCGCGATCAGTCGAGTCTGAAAATCTCGGGCTGGTTTCCGGGCTCTGGAGTGTCCTTGCGGACTCGTCGCGACACCTTCCCAGGCTTGTGGCCCAGTGGTCTCCCGTTGCGACTTGAACTCCACCACCGTTGCGGGGGCAGCGCCGGGTTCTGACCGGCTTCCCAATTCTCCGCTTCGTCGTCACCAAGCGGCACCTGAGATGGCGTGATCTAATCATGCCGGCCGGCTGACTGCCGGCATGAAAGCGACATCGTATCCATGCGGCGCGACACCGCCGGCGAAACCTGCAGGTTTATATCTGCAGGGCTGAAACCGCACTTTGTCGGCGGCCATTGTCGGCTGCCGTGACATCGAATCCGACCCGCGGCGGAAACCAGGAAGGTTAACAGTTTACAAAAGTGACTATTAGCCGCTTCTAAAATCGAACCGAACGGTTCGTTTCTGTTGACAATGCGTGCAGCACGCTGTGAACGCAAATTCGCCAATCCGTCAAATCATGAATGGCTAATTTTGAATAAGCTATTGAAAACAAACCATAAAACCATGGTAGTAGATGTCTCTGGTACAATTTCAAGGTGTAGATTCTTGGTCCACACGGAACAACTTCGTGATTGGAATCCGCCGAATGGCCTTCCCACATCGGGGCTGTCCGAACGACGCGCGCATCCTCCCAAGACACGCCGCTAGACGGACTGAAGACCAAGATACTGGAGTACTAAAATGAAAAAGATCGCTCTTGCTGCCGTCGCCGTTCTGGCCATCACCGGCAGCGCCTTTGCCGGCAGCGACCATTATGGGTCCGACGCCGCCAACCAGCCGACTGCTTCGGTCGACAGCTCGTATACGGCCTCTGTCCAGACGCCGGCTCACGCTGAAAAGCAGCCCGTTGGCCAGGGCGCCGACCGCAACCTTTTCGGCAACAATTAACAGCTGGTCCCAAACAGCAAAGTGGCGGTCCGCCGCTCGGGATCTGAGGAACTCAGGAGTATTTGAAATGAAGAAGCTCATTCTTGCCACCGCCGCCATTGTGGCCATCTCCGGCAGCGCTTTTGCCGGCAGCGACAACTTTGGATCGAACGGCGCCAACCAGCCGGCCGCTGCGGTCGACAGCAACTCGTACACGGCTTCGATTGGGAATTCGGCTTCGGCGCAGAATCCGGTTCCGGCTGACGAGAAACCCGTCAACGGCAGCGACCGCAACCTGTTCGGCAACAACTAACAGTTCGTTCCAACAGCGGCGGCGGCATTTGCCCGCCGGGCTGGCGGAACCAAGAAAATCCAGGAGTTTTGAAAATGAAGAAGATCGTTCTTACCGCCGCCGCGCTTTTGATTGCTGCGGGCGGCGCTTTTGCCGGTAGCGACAACCTTGGCAGAACCGACATCAACAAGCAGGCGACCATCAGCGTCGACAACACGCAGACTTCTTCGGTACGCAATACCGGCTCGCCGGTCTACAAGCTGCTCAACTCGTCGGGCGACGTACAGAAGTCCGCCCCGCAGGGCAGCGACCGGAACCTGTTCGGCCGCTAGCGCATCGGCCCGAAAATCGGTTCGATTTTCGGAAAGCACGATGCGCAAGGTTAAAGTGTTAGAGCGTACTTTTGTGCGTCCACTTGGGCGCACGTCGCTCTAGCAGCGACCGGAACGCACAAGACCGGCGGGCTTTGCCCGCCGCTCTCGTTTTTGGGTCACCAACTTCCAGCAGTTCGGCTGCCGCTCTCAGGCTGCCTTTGCTTCCGCCTTGTGGAGCGTGAATGAATGTCCGTCGGCGTCGAAAATATGCAGGTCGCCGGCATCGGCATTCAACCGTAGCGCAGCACCGCGCTTGACCTCGACATTGCCTGGCAGCTTGGTGACCAGCGGCAGGTCGGCGCGGCCGATGTCGACATAGACGAGCTGGACCTCGCCGAGTTGCTCGACATAATCCACCGTTCCCTCGAAAAGATAATCCGCACCGGTGGCGATCGTCAGATCTTCCGGCCGCACGCCGAAGCTCACCGAAGCGCCCTTCACCGACGCCGGCGTGGCGATCGGCACCGTCGCCTTGCGCCCGCCGACATGACTGACGATGGTCGGGTCGCCTGATTTGTCGATCGTCGCCGGCAGGATGTTCATGGCCGGCGAGCCGATGAACTGGGCGACGAACAGATTGCCGGGTCTCTTGTAGAGCTCCATCGGCGTGCCGACCTGCTCGATATGGCCCTCCTTGAGCACCACGATGCGGTCGGCCAGCGTCATCGCCTCGACCTGGTCGTGGGTGACGTAGATCATCGTTGTAGCAGGCATCGATTCCTTGAGCTTGGCGATCTCGATGCGGGTGGCGACGCGCAGCGCCGCGTCGAGGTTCGACAGCGGCTCGTCGAACAGGAAGACCTTGGGGTTGCGCACGATGGCGCGGCCGATGGCGACGCGCTGGCGCTGGCCGCCCGACATCGCCTTGGGCAGGCGGTCGAGATATTTGGTCAGCTGCAGGATTTCCGCCGCCTGGCGCACCCGCTTGTCGATCTCGGCCTTGCTCTCCTTGCCGATCTTCATCGAGAACGCCATGTTGTCGTAGACAGTCATGTGCGGATAGAGCGCATAGGACTGGAACACCATGGCGATGCCGCGCTTCGACGGTGGCACGTCGTTCACCACCTCGCCGTCGATCTTGAGCTCGCCGGAGGTGATTTCCTCAAGCCCGGCGATCGACCGCAGCAAGGTCGACTTGCCACAGCCCGAAGGGCCGACGAAGACGATGAACTCGCCCGACTTTATGTCGAGGTCGATGCCATGGAGAATGTTGAGATTGCCGTATGATTTCTTCACTTGCCTTAGCGTGACATCGGCCATGGGTTCCCTCCAGTGAATTGCAAATTCAGTCGATACGCCCGAACCAGGCGCCGTAGCCGCCGAGGCGGATAAAGCCGGCGTCAGTCTGTCCCGAAAACCCGTGCCCCGGCAAGGGCTGCAGCGAGCGTCCGCCGAGATTGACTTCGGCCGGTCGGCTGCCGAGATTGAAGGCGCAGACGATCTGCTCATTGCCCTCGCGGCGCGTGAAGGCGACCGTATCGCCCTGGCTTTCGATGAACTCGATCTCGCCCTTGGCCAGCGCCGGATACAGGTGGCGGAAAGCGAGAAAGCGCCGGTAGTGTTCGAGCAGCGAGTTGTCGTCGCCCTGCTGCACATCGACCGCCTGCGAAAGGTGCTTGGCAGGCACAGGCAGCCAGGGCTTTGCCGTGGAGAAGCCGCCATTGCCGTCGGCGCCATTCCAGACCATCGGCGTGCGGCAGCCGTCGCGGCCCTTGAATTCCGGCCAGAACCGGATGCCGTAGGGGTCCTGCAGATCCTCGAATTGCAATTCCGCTTCGCCAAGACCGAGTTCCTCGCCCTGGTAGATGCAGACCGAGCCGCGCAGCGACATCAGCAGCGCCGAGATCACCTTGAGATAAGCGGTCTGGTCGGCCTCGCCGGCCGCCCAGCGCGAGGCAGTGCGCATCACGTCGTGGTTGGAGAAGGCCCAACACGACCAGCCGTCGCTGGCGACCTCGCCAAAGGCTTCCAGCACCGAACGCACCTTTGCCGCGCTGATCTTTTCGGGCGCCAGGAAGTCGAATGAATAGCACATGTGCACGCGCTTGCTGCCGGCGGTATAGGCCGCCACCACCTCCAGTCCGCGCTGCGAGTCGCCGACTTCGCCAACCGCCGCCGTCGCCGGATATTCGTCGAGCAGGGCGCGGAAACGTTCGAGGAAGCCAAGGTTTTCGGGGCGGCTCTTGTCGTAGAGATGGTCCTGGTAGTTGTAGGGGTTGACGGAAGGAGCGGTCTGGTCGTTGCGCTGTTCGGGCGGCAGCGGCGGATTGTCCTCGAGGCCCTGGCTGTGGAAGTAGAAATTGATGGTGTCGAGGCGGAAACCGTCGACGCCGCGCTCCAGCCAGAAGCGGGTGACATCGAGCAGCGCGTCCTGGACTGCGCGGCTGTGGAAGTTGAGATCGGGCTGCTCGGCCAGGAAATTATGCAGGTAATATTGCTGGCGGCTGGTGTCCCACTGCCAGGCCGAACCGCCGAAGATCGACAGCCAGTTGTTGGGTGGCGTGCCGTCGGGCCTGGCGTCGGCCCAGACATACCAGTCGGCCTTCAGGTTGGTGCGGCTCGAGCGGCTTTCCTTGAACCACGGATGGATGTCGGCGGTATGCGACAGCACCTCGTCGATCATCACCTTGAGCCCGAGCCTGTGCGCCTCGGCGGTCAGGGCGTCGAAATCGGCCAGCGTGCCGAACATCGGATCGACGTCGCAATAGTCTGACACGTCGTAGCCGAAATCCTTCATCGGCGACTTGAAGAACGGCGAGATCCAGATGGCATCGACGCCGAGCGCCGCGATATAGGGCAGCCTGCCGATGATGCCCCTGAGGTCGCCGATGCCGTCGCCGTTCGAGTCCTGATAGCTGCGCGGATAGATCTGGTAGATCACGGCACCTCGCCACCAGTCGCGGTCGACGGCGAAGTCGGGACTCAACGTCGCTTTCACAGCGGATTGCATGATCTCAGCCTCCCTTCACCGAGCCGGCGAGCAGCCCGCGGACGAAATAGCGCTGCAGCGAGAAGAACACGATCAGCGGCACGACAATGGTGATGAAGGCCGATGTCGTCAGGATCTCCCAGTCGCCGCCGCGCGAGCCGAGCAACGCGTTGAGCTTGGCGGTCAGCACGATCTGGTCGCCCTCGGTGCCGAGGAAAACCATCGCGACCAGCAGATCGTTCCACACCCACAGGAACTGGAAGATGGCGAAGGAGGCCAGCACCGGGAACGACAGCGGCAGCACGATTTTGACAAAGATCTCGAAATCGCTGGCGCCGTCGATGCGCGCCGATTCCATGATTTCTCGTGGCAGGCCGGCAATGTAGCTTCTCAAGAGATAGATGGCGAAGGGCAGGCCGAAGCCGGTATGCGCCAGCCAGATGCCGAGATAGGTTTTCGACGGCACGCCGAAGAAGCTGCCGACACCGTTGTAAAGCTTCAGCAGCGGGATCAGCGACATCTGCAGCGGCACGACCAGGAGCCCGATGATCACCGCGATGAGCAACGCCCGGCCGGGAAAGCGCATCCAGGCCAGCGCATAGGCGGCGAACGCCGCGATCAGGATCGGGATGACCGTCGCCGGAATGGTGACGGTCAGGGAATTCATGAAGGAGCGGCCGATGCCCTCCGAAAACAGCACCGTATTGTAATTGTCGGTGGTGAATTTCGGTGGCGCCGACGAGGCGTAGTAGACGCGCTGGCCACGCTCGCCCTCGAACGGCTTGGTCGAGGTCATGACGAAACTGCCGTCGGGGTTGAGCTGCAAGGTCTCGCCGTCGCCGAGATCGGCTGTGGTGCCGGCGGGATATTGCGTCGGCGCCGACGACTTGACGCCAAAGGCGCTGATGTCGCGGGCCGGATCATCGCCGAAGATGTTGCCCTCGAGGACGAACTTGCCGTCCTTCTCGACTTGCGCCGAGGCGGGTGGCAGCCGCCCCGCTTCCGTCTGCGTGGAACTGGCGAACGAGTTCCACCAGCCCGAGGCGATGATCTGGTCCTTGTCGCGCAGCGACGAGACGAGAATGCCGAGCGTCGGGATCGTCCAGATCGCGACGAAGAGGAAGACCGCGATATGGACGCCGAAACGGCTGGCAAAGGACTTTCCGGTCGAGACGGCCATCTCAATGTCCTCCCGTCTCTTTGTTGGCCTGGCGGATGTTCCAGATCATGATCGGAATGACCGCGATCATGATGATGATGGCGATGGTGGCGCCACGGCCGAAATCGCCGCCGCCGCGGAACATCCAGTCGAACATCAGATTGGCCAGCACCTGGCTGTTCCATTGGCCGTTGGTCATCGTCAGCACGATGTCGAAAACCTTCAGCACCAGGATGGTGATGGTGGTCCAGACGACGGCGATCGTTCCCCAGATCTGCGGCACCATGATCTTCCAGAAGATCTGGAACGGATTGGCGCCGTCGATGACGGCCGCCTCCAGCGTCTCCTCGGGAATGCCCCGCAAGGCAGAGGACAGGATGACCATAGCAAAGCCGGTCTGGATCCAGATCAGGATGATCATCAGGAAGAAATTGTTCCAGAACGGCAGCGATATCCAGACCTGCGGCTGGCCGCCGAAATATTGGATGATGGCATTGAGCAGGCCGATCTGCGTCTGGCCAGCACCGCGGTATTCGTAGATGAATTTCCAGATGACGCTGGCGCCGACGAACGAGATGGCCAGCGGCAGGAAGATGAGGCTCTTGGCGATGGTGCCCCACCAGATCTTGTCGGTGAGGACGGCGATGATCAGCCCGAGGAAGGTGCAGGCGGCAGGCACGACCGCCAGCCAGATGATGTTGTTGAGGATGGAGGTGCGGAATTCGCGATCGCCGAACGCCCATTCATAGTTGGCGAAGCCGACGAAATTGGCGCCACCGCGATCGAGGAACGACAGCCTGAGCGTCTCCACGACCGGGTAGATCAGGTAGATGGTGAGGATGATCATGGCCGGGCCGACGAACAGCCACGGCCGGATCATCCCCTGCCGGCGCAGATTGTCGATGGCCGCCGCACCTGCAACGCCGCGCGACGGGAAGATGATGTCCACCAGCTTGTTGGCGCCCCAGAAATAGGCGACGCAGCCGCCGACGCCGACGACGATGACGAATATGGCCGAGAAAATCTGAGCCGCCACGGGTCCCTCCCTCTGCGCATGATCCGCCAGTCGGGAATGACTTTGGCGATGCGATCACAGGCCGATTCAGTTATTTGGAACGCGATCGGGTGCAAGGCAGGGTTTTGCACTTGCTGGTCGCGCGTCATGCCGGAATGTGCTCATAAAAATTGCTGCTGTGCGGGCCGCCGGTCGGATCCGGGCCACCGAGGCCCGGATCCATGCAGGATCGGACGTTCAGCCGGGACCGCCTACTTGATCGCGTCCCAGCTCTTCTGGATGTCGGTGGCGACATCCTGGGCAGACTTGCCGCCGACGAGATCGATCATGCCGGTCCAGAAGGCGCCGGCGCCGATCTTGCCCGGCATCAGGTCGGACCCGTCGAAGCGGAAGGTCGAGGCCTCGGCGAGGATATCGCCCTGCTTCTTCAGCGCGTCGCTGGCATAGGCGTCCTTGTTGACCGACTTGAACGGCGTCACGAAGCCGCCCTGGGCCATCCAGATCTCATGGGCGAGCGGCATCTTCAGGAATTCGATGAACGCGCGGGCACTCTTGCTATCCTTGGTGATCATGGCCAGCGTGCCGGCGCCGAGAACCGGGGTGCCGAGGTCGGGCTTGGCAGCGTACGCTGGGAAGTAGAAGAAGTCGGCGTCCTGGCCGATCTCGGTGCCTTCCGGGAAGAAGGTTGGGATGAACGACGCCTGATGGTGCAAATAGCATTTCGGCGGCACCGAGAACAGGCCTTTCGGGCTATCGCGAAAATCGGTCGCCGCCACCGCCTTGGCGCCGCCGTCGACCATCTTGTCGTCGGTCGCGATCTTGCCGAAAATGTCGATGGCGTTGACCACCGCGGGGTCGTTGAACGGAATCTCGTTCTTCACCCACTTGTCGTAGGTCTCGGGCGTCTGGGTGCGCAGCATGATGTCCTCGACCCAGTCGGTCGCCGGCCAGCCGGTGGCGCCGCCCGAACCGAGCCCGATGCACCATGGCGTGCCCCCGTCGGCGATGATCTGCTTTTCGAGCTCGGCGAGCTCTTCCTGCGTCTTCGGCACCTCGTAGTCGGCTTCCTCGAAATTGTCCGGCGAGTACCAGACCAGCGATTTCACGTCGGCCTTGTAGGGAAAGGCGAAAAAGCCCGGCTTGCCATCCTTGTCCTTGAAGGTGCCGAGATCGACCCATGACTGGCCGGCGCCGTAATTGTCCTTGATCCAGTTGGCGGTGTCGTCGCCGAGCGGCGTCAGCAGGCCCTTGGACGCCAGATCCTGGATCAGGCCCGGCTGCGGCAGCACGGCGATGTTGGGCGGGCTGCCGGCCTGCGTGTCGATGACGATCTGCTGTTCGTAATTTTCCGACGAGGAGTATTTGACCTCGGCGCCGGTGGCTTCCGAGAAATAGTCGAGAACGGTGCGGATGAGGCCCTCGTCCTCGCCGCGCCATGGCCCGAAGATCGACAGCGTCTCGCCCTTGAGGTCGACTTTCTTGAGCTCTTCGTAATTCGCCCAGTTGAAGCGGGGGTCTTCGCCCGGCTTGAACTTCAGTTCGGCTTGCGCCGGTGCGCCCAGGGCGAGCGCGACAAAGGCGGCGCCCAGCAGAAGCATTTTCCTCATTGGTATTCCCTCCCAGTGGTGACAGACACCGGACGGAACCTCCATTCCGTCCGCCGACGCAGCAGGACTGTGACTCACTCGGAAGGGAACCGCAACCTTTCGAAGAGCCTTCCAAAGCGCTTTGGTCTTTGCAATCACGCCACTGAATTAATCAGAAGTCAAGAGGCTGGTAAACTAATCGATTTAATTTCACGGCCGCAAGAGCAAACAAAGTGCGCTGCAGCACCATTTTGGGCGCTGCAACAGCAAATTTTGCTTCAAACCGGTTAGAAAGGGTGCTTATGATCTTCGCATCGGTAGCGCTTGCCGCCGTGGCGCGAGCGACCCATAGTTAAAGCGCTTTGAGGCTTGGAGGCCTCCGGTGAACCTCAAACAGCTTTCCCACATGCTGGCGCTTTCGCAGACGACGGTAAGCCGCGCGCTGAACGGCTACCCGGAAGTCAACGAGGAAACGCGCCGGCGGGTGATCGACGCAGCCAAGCGCCACGGCTATCGCCCCAACCCGAGCGCGCGTCGGCTGGCTACCGGCAAGACCGGGATGATCGGTTATGTCTTGCCGACCGGGGCGGCCGTCGACATCGACCCGCATTTCGTCGAATTCCTCTCCGGTCTCGGCGACTACGCCCGTTCGCACGAACTCGACCTGGTGCTGTCCCCCGCCGATGCCGACGATCAGGAGACGACCTATCGGCGCATCGTCGCCAACCGGCAGGTCGACGCCGTCTACATCGCCTCGCCGAGGCCGGCCGACCGGCGGGTGGCGCTGGTCAGCACGCTCGGCATCCCCTTTATCGTCCATGGCCGCAGTGAAGGCCTCGATTTCGATTACCCTTTCACCGACATCGACAATGAGGGCGCCTTCCACGAGGCGGCACGGTTGCTCGTCCAGCTCGGTCACCGGCGGCTGGCGCTGATCAACGGCGACGGCCGCGAGACCTTCGCCATTCACCGCGAGCGTGGCGTGCGCCGGGCGCTGGCGGCAAGCGGTCTGGTGCTTGGCGAAGGCGATGTCTGTTCCCTCGCCATGACCGAGGAGAACGGCTACCGCGCCGCCAGACGGTTGCTCGAGCGCAGCGATGCGCCGACCGCGATCGCCTGCTCCAGCCTGATCATGGCGCTCGGCGTCGTGCGCGCGGTGCGCGATCTCGGCCTGACCATTCCGGGCGACCTGTCGCTGATCGCCCACGACGACGTCTTCCCCTGGCTGAAGCCGGAGAATTTTTCGGTGCCGTTGTCGACGACGCGTTCGTCGATCCGCCTGGCCGGCGCTCGTATCGCCGAGCGGCTGGCGGCGCGGATTTCCGGATCGGAGGAGGGCGCCCGCGGCGAAGTCTGGCCGGTCGACCTGGTCATCAGGGGATCGGTCGCCGGCGCACCGCCGTAAGGGGTCAAATGTTGGCGGGTACCGGGAAATACGACATCGCGGTTCGCCCCCTCTGTCCGGCAGGACAGAGGGGGGTGCTTCGCGCCGCCCCTCATCGCTTTACCTCCTACGCGGACTTACTCCTTCGCCGCCTCGGCCGCCCTGATATCCAACAGGCCATGGCCGAAATCATTGTCCCGCCCCTTGGGGCCGAGATCCCTTGCCGTGGCGGCCAGCGCTTTCTCGACCCAGTCGGCGGAACGGTCGGGTGCGGCATGCAGCAGATTGGCGATCGCGCCGGTGACGATCGCTGCGGCAAACGAGGTGCCGGTGACGACATCCGAACCGGCGCCGCTCGGCGCCACCATCTCGACGCCGGGAGCGGAGAGGAAGACGTAGGCGCCGCGATTGGCCTGCTGCATCAGCCCGTCCTTGGCATCGGTGGCAGTCACCGCGATGATGCCGTCGAAGGCGGCCGGGTAGCCGTAGGGCGCCTTCGGTCCGTTGTTGCCGGCGGCCGCGACCAGCACGATGCCCAAGGCGCGAGCATTGCGGCAGGCGACGCCGAGCAGGTCGTTCTTCGGGCCAACGAAGCTCATATTGATGATGCGGACGTCCTGCTCCGCCGCCCAGTCCAGCGCCGCAAGGATGACGTCCATCGTCGATTTGCCGCCCTCGAAGGCGCGGGCGTGGTAGATCCTGGCGCCCGGCGCCATGCCTTTGAGCGCGCCGACGCCGGCGATCAGGCCGTCGATCGAGGTGCCGTGATCGCGCGCCTCGATCGGCACGTCGGGCATGGCGTCGAACTGATCGGCGATGACGCCGGAGAGTGCTGGATTGGTGTCGTCGATGGCGGTGTCGACGACGGCAATGCGCACGTTCTCGCCGCTCGCCCCTTTCGCATCGAGCGCAATGCGCTCGAAGGCATAGTTGACGATGGTGGCTGCCTGCTGCAGCGAGTAGATATGGTTGGGCTCGCGCCGCAAAGTACGGCCGTCGGCGGCAAGCTGTGCCAGCACGACGCCGACCGGGCGGCCATCGGGAATGCCGAAGCGCACCAGCGTCGAGCCGAGCAACTGAGACTGGCGCTGCGAGCGCACCTCGAGGCCAAAGGCGGCGGCGATCTGCTGGACGGCATCGCCCTCCACCGTCACCAGCACCTCGTCCGGCACGAAATCACCAACGATGGCGCGCGGCGGCTCGGCCGCGACGAGATCGCTGGGCGAAATGATCGGGCCGCCCGCCGCAGCGGCTTGTATCGCTGTCGCACCGGCAGGCGGGACCGGCGGCGGCAACGCACCGCTGGCCGGATCGCGGCGCGGATCGGGCGTCGGCAGCGGCGCTTGGCCGCCGCCGATCGGATTGGGGAACAGGTCGACGATCAGCGCGGGAAGAAGCACCGCATTTGTCGCGGCAGGACCTGCGCCGGGGCTTTCGCCGTTGTTATCCCCAGGCCTTTCGCCGCTGGTATCCCCAGGCCTTTCGCCACTGGTATCCGTGGTGTCGCGCTTGATGCAGTCGGCCGCCGTCGCCCCTCGGTTGAGGCAGTCGATTTCAGTCTGCGTAAGGTTCGGATCATTGGTCTGCGCCAAGGCCGGCACAGCGCCGATTATCATCGCCGCCACGAGCAGCGCCGCAAATCGGATGACCGCCCTAGCCGCCATCGACCGGTTTCCTTCCCTCGACCACAGCCTCCGCGAAAGGCTGGGCGGCAATCAGGCCGAGCACTTTTTCATAGTCGGCTGCGGTCGCGGCCGGGATGCCAAGACGGAAGACACCTTCGGCGGTCGGGCCGGCGGCAATCTTCAGCTGGTGCTCGCCAAGAAAAGCGACAATGTCGGCCATCTTCGCATCCGGCTTGAACGTGACCAGCGCGAACGGCATTTTCGCAAGATCGCCTTGCTGGCCGGCAATTTCGAAATCGCTGTCGATGCCGCCAGGCTGCTCAAACGACTGCACCACAACAAGCGCCAGCAGAGCCGCGGCCGCAGCCCAGGCGACGCCGGCGGGAACTGCCGTGAAGCGGCCCCACGCTTGCGCCAGCCAGGACGCCGCCGGCGCGCGCGCTGGACCGGCCTCGGCGTCGAGCGCCCGGGCGAAGCGGCTGAGCGCATCGGCCGGCGGACGGATCGCTTCATTGGATGCAGCGGTGCCGGAGAATTCGGCTTCGGCCTCGCCGAGTGCGGCAAGCGCTGCCGGGTCGGTCGCCAGCCATTCCTCGACGGCTTCGAGCTCTGCACCTTCCAGCGAGCCATTCAGATAGAACGGCAGCAGCGTTTCCATTTCATCGCGACGCGACATCTTTTCAGCGGCGCTCATGGCCATCCCCTGTCGTAACCGGCGGCCTTGAGGGCCTCGCCGAGTTTCTTGCGGGCGTAGAACATCCTGGTCTTGACGGTGGCGACCGGGATGCCGAGCACCTCGCCGATCTCGCTCACCGACTGTCCGTGGTAATAGGCAAGGTCGATCACCGTTCGGTGTTCTTCCGGCAAGGCATCGACGAAGCGCCGCAACGCGGCGCCCTTGTCTTCCTTCATGGTGACGACTTCCGGCGTATCGGCGCCGTCGGCGATCTGGGCCGCGTCATCGTCGTCGATCCAGTCTTCCTTTTTCTTGCGCAACGACGACAGCGCCTTGAAGCGGGCGATGCCGAGCAGCCACGTCGAGACTTCCGAGCGCCCCTCGAAGCCGGGCGCCTGGCGCCAGAGTTCGAGAAACACCTCGTTGGCGATATCGTCGGCCATCATTTCCGATCCCGTCTGGCGCACCACGAAGCGGTAGACCCGCGCGTGGTGGCGCATGAACAGGAGCCGCACGGCGGCACGGTCGCCTTTGGCGACCCGGCCGACAAGCGCGCGATCGGTTTCCGCGGCTGCCGTCATGGCCGGTCGAGCCGCCTGGCTCCTTTCTGCTCTGTCGCTGATCGGCCCAAAAAGGTTCACCGCTTTCCGCCCGGATTATCCTGAAAGCTAGCCGAAGAGCGGCAGCGTTGCCAGAGGTGGTCTTTCCTTCTCCCTTTGTGGGAGAAGGTGTCGCCGAAGGCGACGGATGAGGGGTGTTCGTCCAGCTGGAACACCCCTCATCCGTCTTGCCGCTTCGCGACAATCCACCTTCTCCCGCAAGGGGAGAAGGGAAGGAGTTGTGTGCGTCAAGTTCTGCAAAAATGGCGTGGCATTCAGCGGTGACGTTGGCGTGTCCGCCGCGCAGCCCCGTGTTTAGCGGAGCGGCGGACATGGC